>DASSGL010000064.1:0-3020 GCA_035693525.1 Gaiellaceae bacterium
GCCCGGGCGCATCGCGGCGGCGACGATGAAGCCGAGGAAGAGCAGGGCGATGACGACCCTGATCTTCCAGAGCGCAAGGGCGAGCACGACGATCCCGATGACGACGAGCGTCACGACGGCGGCGCGGCGGGCGGTCTGCCTCATGGCCAGGGTTCTTCCCCGTTCCGTCGAAGGCTGCAACCCCATGCTCGCCCATGCCGAGGAGCAGGTCTGGCTCGAGGAGCGCAGGCACGGCATCGTGCTCGCGCGCCCGCTCGTGCGAGCGCTGGTACTTGCGGCGATCGGAGCGGCCGGAGTCGCGGTCGGCTGGCCCGCGACGCCCGCCGGCGTCCTCCTGCTCGCCGCGGCTGCAGCAGTGGCGATCGCGGCCGTCTGGCGCTGGGACCGCACACACGTCGTCGTCACGACCGAGAAGCTCTACGTCGAGCACGGGCTCCTCCGCCGGCGCGCCGCAGCCGTGCGCCTCACGAAGGTGAGCACCGTCGAGGTCGAGCAGTCGCTCCTCGGCCGGCTGCTGGGCTACGGCACCGTCGTCGCGGGCGAGCTCGAGATCGCGTGCGTGCCGAGGCCGCGCGAGCTCTGCGGGCTGGTCGAGCGGTTGTCCGGATAGGGCTGTACGAACACCTGTTCGCCCGATACAATGGCCGCCGTAGATGGCCGCCGACGCACTCGTAGTCCACGGCGCCCGCGAGCACAACCTCAAGGACATCACCGTCCGCCTGCCGCGGAACCGCCTGATCTGTATCACCGGGCTCTCGGGGTCCGGCAAGTCGAGCCTTGCCTTCGACACGATCTACGCGGAAGGCCAGCGCCGTTACGTCGAGTCGCTGTCCGCGTACGCGCGCCAGTTCCTCCAGATGATGGAGAAGCCGGACGTCGACCACATCGACGGCCTCAGCCCGGCGATCTCGATCGACCAGAAGACGACGTCGCGGAACCCGCGCTCGACGGTCGGCACCGTCACGGAGATCTACGACTACCTGCGCCTCCTCTACGCGCGCGTCGGCCGCCCGCACTGCCCGATCTGCGGGAAGCCGATCGCCGGCCAGTCGATCGACGCGATCGTCGACCAGGTGCTGCGGCTCGAGGAGGGGACGCGCTTCACCGTCAACGCGCCGGTCGTCCGGGGCCGGAAGGGCGAGTATCGCGACCTGTTCGAGGAGGTCGTCCGCGAGGGGTTCACCCGCGTGAAGGTCGACGGCAAGGAGTTCCTCCTCGAGGAGGGGATCCCCGAGCTCGACAAGAAGTTCAAGCACACGATCGAGGTCGTCGTCGACCGGCTGGTCATGAAGCCGGACCTGCGCACACGGCTGACGCAGTCGATCGAGGCCACGGCGGCGCTTGCAGAGGGCCTCGTGGGCGTCTCGGTCGTCGACGGCGCCGACTATCTCTACTCGCAGAACTTCGCGTGCCCCGACCACGGCGTCTCGCTGCCCGAGCTTCAGCCGCGCATCTTCTCGTTCAACGCCCCGCACGGCGCATGCCCGCGCTGCACCGGCCTCGGCTCGCAGCAGGAGATCGACCCGGACCTCGTCGTCCCGGATCCCTCGCTCTCGATCGACGACGGCGCGCTCGTGCCGTGGTCGCTCGGCGGCTCCTCGAGCTTCTACGAGGCGGTCATCCAGGCGGTCGCGGACCGGTACGAGATCGACACGTCGCTCCCGTGGTACGAGCTGAGCGAAGAGGATCAGAACCACTTCCTCTACGGTACGAACGGCGAGAAGGTCTACGTCCAGTACCGCAACCGGATGGGCCGGCGGCGGCAGTACACGCTTGCCTTCGACGGGATCGTCGCGAACCTCGAGCGGCGCTACCGCGAGACGGACTCCTCGCAGCAGCGCGAGCGGATCGAGGAGTACATGTCGCTGCGCCCGTGCCCGGTCTGCAAGGGCGCGCGGCTGAAGCCCGAGGTGCTCGCGGTCACGGTCGGCGGCAAGTCGATCCACGACTTCTCGCAGCAGTCCGTGAAGCGGGCGCTCGAGTTCCTCGACGAGCTCGACCTGACCGAGACCGAGCAGATCATCGGCCATCGCATCGTGAAGGAGATCCGCGAGCGGCTCACGTTCCTCGACGACGTCGGCGTCGGCTACCTGACGCTCGACCGCGCCGCCGCGACGCTCTCGGGCGGCGAGGCGCAGCGGCTGCGGCTCGCAACGCAGATCGGCTCGCAGCTCGTCGGCGTGCTCTACATCCTCGACGAGCCCTCGATCGGCCTGCACCAGCGTGACAACGCGCGGCTGATCGCGACGCTCGAGCGGCTCCGCGACATCGGCAACACCGTCGTCGTCGTCGAGCACGACGAGGAGATGATGCGGCGCAGCGACTGGCTCGTCGACATGGGTCCCGGCGCTGGGCTGCACGGCGGCGAGGTGGTCGCCGAAGGGCCGGCCGACAAGGTGGCGCGCAGCCGCAAGTCGGTGACGGGCCGGTTCCTCTCGGGCGAGCGTACGATTGCGATCCCCGAGCGCCGCGACGACGACCGTGGCACGTTCCGCGTGCTCAAGGCTTCGCAGCACAACCTGAAGAAGATCGACGTCGAGTTCCCGGTCGGCAAGTTCATCTGCGTGACCGGCGTGTCGGGTTCGGGCAAGTCGACGCTCGTCAACGAGATCGTCTTCAAGTCGCTCGCGAACCGGCTGAACCGAGCGCGCACGAAGCCGGGAACACATCGTGGCGTCGAGGGCATCGACGTCTTCGACAAGGTGATCGACATCGATCAGAAGCCGATCGGGCGCACGCCCAGGTCGAACCCGGCGACCTACACGGATCTCTTCACGCACATCCGCGAGCTCTACTCGCTGACGCCCGAGGCGAAGGTCCGCGGCTACAAGCCGGGTCGCTTCTCGTTCAACGTGCGCGGCGGCCGTTGCGAGACGTGTAAGGGCGACGGGCAGATCAAGATCGAGATGCACTTCCTGCCCGACGTGTACGTGCCGTGCGAGACGTGCAAGGGCGCCCGCTACAACCGCGAGACGCTCGAGGTTCGCTTCAAGGGCAAGAGCATCGCTGACATCCTCGAC
>DASSGL010000065.1:0-5190 GCA_035693525.1 Gaiellaceae bacterium
CGTCGGGATAGCCCAGGCCGTCCATGCGCTCGTGGCTCGAGCGGGCGCACTGGCGGACGATCGGATCGAGGTCGAGCTCCGCGAGGATGAAGTCGGAGACGAGCGGGTGCGTTCGCATGATCGCCCACTCGTCGTCGTCGAGCGGACCCTGCTTGCGAAGGATCCGCTCCGGGATCCCGATCTTGCCGATGTCGTGGAGGAGCGCGCCGATCTCGATTGCATCGAGGGCGTCGCCCTCGTAGCCGAGCTGTTGCGCGAGCGCGACCGACACCGAGGCAACGCGACCGGTGTGGCCCCCGGTGTAGAGATCCTTGGCCTCCATGCTCCGAGACAGCGCTGCGATGGTGTCGCGATGGGCGCGGCGAAGGCGGACGTTCGCGTCCCGCACTTCTTCGACCGCCGCCGCGGTCTGCTCGAGATAGCGACGAGCCGAGAGCATCATCAGCGCGGGCGGCACGGCAAACGCAACGAGGCCTTGCGGGCCCATGAGCCGGTACGCCGTCTCGGCGACGAGCGCCAGCGGGCCGAAGAGCAGGAAGTAGTAGCGCGCCCAGTGGAACCGATCGCGCCACACCGCCCGCCAGGCGGTGCCTTCGGCCAGGCTCATTGCCAGGCAGACGAGGCCGTTGTTCAGCGCTGCATACGCGCAGCCTGCGACGGCGGCGGCGAGGAAACGCCACGTGCCGTCGAGCGCGTGGAACGTCAGCCCCGCCGCTCCGGCGGAGAGTGCGAAGTTCCCGGCGTCGAAGATCGCCTTGCTCGGCTCGCTGCGCCTGCGCCCCCAGTGCACGAGGGCCGCAACGAAGGCCAGTGCCATGGCAGTCCCGGTATTGAGGAGGAACGCGGCCGCGAGAATGCCGATGGCAGAGACGCCGAAGCCGCCGCGGCCGTAGACCGGTACCGAGAACACCTGCAGCACGAGCGTCAACGCCAGCATCGAGGCGACGCGACGCGGATCGGCCGCCGCTGTATGCACGACTGTAGGAAGTGCCAACCCGATCGCCGCAGCGGCGCTCAGCGCAACCGCGCCGATCAGCGCTCTGACGCGCACGTCGACCGTTGTGGAAGGAGTGGGCACGACGGGAGCTCGCCCGCTCAGTCCGAGAATCGAGTGGCTGAAAGGAACTTGGACAAGCGCCGCATGCTGAACCCTCGAAGCCGTAAGGGAATGCCGTTGACTCCTATCGGCGGCCGGACCGGCGCTCTCCAGGCGAAGCATCACTCGAACGAGTGAGCCTCTCTCAGGGCGCGAGCGCGGCGACGGGCGCGAGCGCGAGCGAGCCGGCCTCTTCGAGCGTCAACGCCCTTCCGTCCTCGTACCACTTCGCATAGGTACTCGTGTCCAGATGAGAGAGGGTTCGAGCGAGCCAGCGCTCGTAGAGGATCTCGTGATCCAGATGTCGCCGGGCTCCGATCGAGGCCCGTACCGCGTCACTCGCACCGAACAACGTCGCCGCCCGCCTCGCGTCGTCTGTCGTCGCCGCGAGACCTGCGAACGTCTCGAAGCAGACGGCGATGCCGTGCGTATCGCCGAGCTCGCGGGCGATCCCGAGGCTCTCCGCCAGGAGCGTCGCCGCGGCCGCTGCGTCGCCGAGCTCGATCATCGCGGCGGCGAGGGAGCGCGTCGCACCCCCCACTTCCAGCTCGTCCCCAGCCTCGCGCGCCAGGTCGCGTGCCGCCGCGAGCCACTTGACCGCCTCGGCCGCATCGTCCGCCGTGAGCGAGAGGAGGCCGATGTTCTCGTGCACGAGTGCCTGGCCGCGGACGTCTCCGAGCGAGGCGAAGTGCTCGATGCTCTCGCGGTAAAGGTCGCGCGCGGCAGCGACGTCGCCGCCGAACGACGCCAGGTTCCCGAGGTTGACGAGCGCGGACGAGAGCGAGCGGGTTGCCCCGACGGCCCGCGCTTCGTCCGCGGCCGACGTGAACGCGTGGCGGGCGGCGTCGAAGTCGCCCTGCTCGCTCGCGAGGATCCCGAGCATGTTGAACCCGTTCGCGCGAGGCTCCGACGGCGTCCCCTCGGTCGCCGCGAGCGCCGCTTCGAAGTTCTGCCGGCCCTCGGCGAGATACCCGTGGATCTGCCAGAAGCGGCGAGCGCCGACGACGAGCCGCAACGCCGATTCCGCGTCCCCCGTCTCGAGGGCGCAGGCGAACGCGACCCGAAGGTTGTCGTGCTCGTCCTCGACGAGTGCGAGCCATCGCGCCTGCTCGCTTCCCGCGAGCCCCGGCTCGGCCCGTTCGGCGAACGCGACGAAGTGCTCGAGATGCCTTCGCCGGGTCTCGTCCCTCTCGCCTGACGCGCTCAGTCGCTCGAGGGCGTAGTCGCGCACGATCTGGAGCATCGTGAAGCGCGCTTCGACGGTCTCGCGTTGTCCCAGCAGGCTCTCGTCCACCAGAGCGTCGAGCCCGTCCAGCACCGAGCCGTCCGCGCTGCAGACGGATTCGGCGGCCTCCAGCGTGCATCCGCCGGCGAACACGCCGAGCTGTGCGAACAGGCGCTGCGCGTTCGCATCGAGCAGGTCGTAGCTCCAGTCGAGCGTCATGCGCAGCGTCTTCTGGTGCTGGGGCGCGTCCCGCCGCCCACCGGAGAGAAGCTCGAGCCGGTTCCCGAGTCGGGCCAGCAGCGCCGCGGGCGGGAGGAGCTTCGACCGCGCCGCGGCGAGCTCGATCGCGAGCGGCAGCCCGTCGAGCCGCACGCACAGCTCTGCCACGGCAACCGCGTTCTGCTCGGTCAGCACGAACCTCGGATTGACGGCGTGCGCGCGCGTGACGAAGAGCTCGGCAGCTTCGTCCTCTGCGAGCGGCGGCACCGGAAACTCGTGCTCTCCCGCGACGTGAAGAGGGGCCCGGCTCGTCACGACCACAGTCAGTCCCGCCGCGACCTCGAGGAGCCGAGACACGAGCGGCGCAGCCGGCAGCACCTGCTCGAAGTTGTCGAGGAGCAAGAGCAGCCGCGAGCCTGCAAGCGCGTCCGCGAGCTCCGCTTCCGGGTCTTGCCGCGTCTCGGGAAGATCGAGCGCCTCGAGGACCGTCCGCGCGACGAGAGCGGGGTCCTGGAGCGCGCCGAGCATCGCGACCGCGCCACCGTCTGCGAACTCCGGCGCGAGCCTGCGTGCCAGCTCGAGTGCGAGCCGCGTCTTGCCGATGCCGCCGGTGCCCGTGAGCGTGACCAGTCGGGCCTCTTCGCCGCGTACGAGCCCGGAGAGAGCCGCGAGCTCACGCTCCCTCCCCAGCAGCGGGTGCGGCGGGACCGGCATGCGCCGCGGTGCGGCGTGACCGGCCGGCGTCAGGCTCAGCGAGGGGTCGTGGGCGAGAATCGCCCGCTCGAGAGCGCGGAGAGATTCGCCGGGCTCGATTCCGAGCTCGTCGACCAGCGTCTTTCGCGCCCGTTGGTAGACCGCGAGTGCGTCGGCCTGCCGGCCGGCACGGTAGAGGGCGAGCATCAACTGGGCGCGCAGGCGCTCCCTCAGCGGATGCTCGGCGACGAGGCGCTCGAGCTCCGGCACGACCTGGCCGTGCCGGCCGAGCGCCAGATCGGCCTCGATCCGGTCCTCGAAGGCAGCCAGCCGCAGCTCCTCCAGCCGCGCGATCTCGGCCTGCGCGAACTGCTCCCATTCGAGGTCGGCGAGCGGCGTGCCGCGCCAGAGGGCAAGCGCAGCCCGCAGCGTCTCGGCCGCACCGGCCGCGTTCCCGGAGGCGAGGGCCGAATGACCCTCCGCGCTCAGCCGCTCGAACTCGAAGACGTCGATCGTCGCCGGGTCGACCACCAGCCGGTAGCCCGGCGCGACGGTCTCGAGCGCACCGTCCGGCAGAAGCTTCCGCAGCTGCGAGATGTAGACCTGAACGGTGTTGCGAGCCGTGTCGGGCGGCGTCTCGCCCCAGACGGCGTCGATCAGGCGGTCTCCGGAAACGACCCGGTTCGGCTCGAGCAGGAGGGCCGTGAGCAGCGCGCGCTGCTTCTGCCCTCCGAGCGCTGCAGGCCCTCCGTTCGTCGTGACGGTGAGGGGCCCGAGGAGGCTGAACTGCGGCTTCGTGCCGCGCATCCGTGGGTCTTACCACGATTTCAGCCCGGCTTCAGCAGTTCTTCAGCGCCGCGCGGGAGAGTTGCACCGTGAACGCAGCACCGAGGACGAGTCTCCAGGTCACTGCGGCAACCGCGCCGGCTCGCCGTCAGACCGGCGTTCCCGCTGGCCGGACGGCCGACGCCGTCGCGGCCGTCCGCCAGCCAGAAAGGGGGAGCGATGAAGAAGAGCACGGCGTGGGGCAATTGAGCCGCCCGGAGTCGGGGGGCGCCGCTGCGGCGGTGCCCCCCGGTAGGCGCCTTCACTGGCTGCCGTGACTGGGCCCGTCGAGATGCTGATCCCGGAGCGGCTCCAGCGGCCGTTGCGGTCGTCCGCATTTCGCCGCCTGGCACTCGGCAAGAGCGTCTCCTATCTCGGCGACTGGCTCATGGTCGCGGTGCTCGTCGGATGGATCTACGAGTCGACATCGTCGGTCGCGCAGGTCGCGCTCCTGCTCGCGATCAGGCTCGCGCCGCCGATCGTCGGCGGCGGTGTCGCCGCGTCGATCGTCGATCGGCTGCCGCGCCTGAAGGTGCTCGTCTGGAGCGAGGTCGCGTGCGCCGCCACGATCGCGGGCGCGCTCGCCGGGGTGACGATCGGCTCGCGGGCGCTCGTCTTCGCGCTCGTCGGCCTCTGCGGCCTCCTCTCGATGATCTCGACGGTGGCCGGCAACGCGCTCATCCCGATGACGGTGGCGCAGAACGAGCTGCCGGCGGCGAACAGCATCCATTCGGTGGGTCAGGAGGCGGCCATGGCACTCGGCGCCGTCATCGGGGGGGTCACGCTCGCACTGGGCGGGCCCACCGCCGGGCTCGCCGCGAATCTCACGAGCTACGGGATCGCGGTGGCCTTCTACAGGGGTATTCGCGTGACCGACGACGTACGCGCGAACGGCGGTCGTGGGCGCGGCGGCTTGACCGACGCACTGCGCTACGTGGTCGCGCAGCGGGCTGTTGCGGTCGTGGTCGGCGGCTTCGCGGCTGTGACGCTCGCGACGGGTCTCGCCAATGCGACGCTGCCGAAGTTCACGGCGAGCCTCGGGCTCGGCGCAGCCGGCTACGGCTGGGCGCTCTCCGCACTCGCGCTCGGAATGATCGTGGGCGAGGCCGTGACGGGCGCGCTCGCCGAGCGG
>DASSGL010000066.1:0-15564 GCA_035693525.1 Gaiellaceae bacterium
ACGAGCGTGCGCTCGAGCTCGCGCCGAGCGAGGTCGAGCGCGACTTCCTCCGCAGCCGCCTCTGAGAGGCCTCTAGCGAAGCGCGTTCAGCGCCTTGTCGATGCGCTGGTGCGTCGTGAGCACGCCGGCGAAGAGGTCGCCGTGCTCCCTGATCCGCTCGAGCACGACGTCCATCGTGAACGACGCCGGGTCGAGGTCCTCGTTCACCTCGTCCCAACGGAGCGGCGTCGAGACGGGTGCGCCGCGCTTCGGCCGCACCGAATAGACGGACGCGATCGTCTTTCCCTCGCCGTTCTGGTTCGAGTCGATCAGCACGCCGCGCCGCTTCGACTTCGCCCACTCCGTCGTCGCGAGACCGCGATGGGAGCGTGCGATCGCGGAGCCGACGATCTCGGCGAACTCGCGCGTGTCGTCGAAGGTGTACCGCCGCTCGACCGGGACGAGCACGTGCATGCCGTCGGCGCCCGACGTCTTCGGGAACGAAACGAGGCCGAGCGCGTCGAGCGCCTGCCTCACGATGAGGGCGACCTGAACCGTCTCCGCGAAACCCACGTCGGACGACGGATCGAGATCGAAGAGGACGAAATCCGGACGGTCCGGCTTGTCGACACGCGAATACCACGTGTTCATGTCGATGCAGCCCATGTTGACCATCCAGAGCAGCGCATCCGTGTCGTTCACGAGCGGAGCGTTGATCCACTTCTTCCGGCGCGGCGCCTCACGGGTCGACACGTGCGCGCGGTACGTCGGGATCCAGTCCGGCATGTGCGACGGCGCGTCCTTCTGGAAGAACGCCTTGCCGTCGGCGCCGTCGGGATAGCGGCGCATCGTGAACGGCCGGTCTCGCAGATGCGGCACTAGCACATCCGCGACGTCGCGGTAGTACTCGATGAGGTCGCCCTTCGTGATCCCCTCCTCGGCGAAGAAGACTTTGTCGAGGTTCGAGAGCTTCACGCGCGTCTCGATCGCCGCGGCCGGGACCTCCCGCTTCACGTCTCGCGCCGACGTGTCGTCACGCAACCCCTCGAAGACGGCTGCCCGGAGATGACCGTCGTGCGTCCATTCTGCGAACCGCACCTCGCAGACGAGCTCCGGCTCCACCCACGTCACGTCTTCCTTCCGCACCTTCGCCATCTTCGGGACGACTGCAAGCGGCGACGTCGTGCGAACGAGAGGCCTCATCGCCTCGAGCAGCTCCTCGATCGTCTGCTCGTCGAAGCCCGTGCCGCAGTTGCCGACCCAACGCAGGTCCTTGCCTTCGTAGGTCCCGAGCACGAGCGCCCCGAAGGACCCGGAGCGCCTCCCCTCGCCTTTCGTCCAGCCGCAGATCACGAACTCCTGGCGCCCGTGGGTCTTCACCTTCACCCAGTCGCGCGTTCGGCGGCCCTCGGCGTAGAGCGAGCCGGGACGCTTCGCCATCACACCCTCGAGGCCCTGCGTCGAGGCCGCTTCGAAGAGGGCCTCGCCGTCGTCGAAGAAGCCGGAGACCTGGACGTTCGTCACGCTGCGGTCGAGCAGCTGCTCGAGCCGCTCGCGGCGCTCGTGGAGCGGCAGGTCGACGATCGGGACGCCGTCGACCTCGAGGACGTCGAAGATCTCGTAGACGATCGGCGTGCCGCGCTTGCCCTGCTGCATCGCCGAGAAGCTCGGGCGGCCCTGCTCGTCGAGAGCACAGACCTCGCCGTCGACGACACAGTCCGGTGACTTGACGGCGCGGCTCAGGGCACGCGCGAGCTCCGGGAAGCGCTCTGTCAGGTCGTTTCCCCTCCGCGAGACGAGTCGCGCATCACCGCCGCGGACGTAGCCGAGCGCGCGGTACCCGTCCCACTTCACCTCGTAGACCCAGTCGTCGCCCTTCGGCAGCGTCTCCGCCAACGTCGCGAGCATCACCTTGTAGTCGTTCCGCAACGCGGGACGGCTCGACGCGTCGTCGCGCTTGCGCATCAGGAGCCAGTTCTTCTCGTCGCCGTCGAGGTGCGCGGGGATCAGGGTCCACGTTCCCTCGAGCCGAGAGCCGTGCAGCTTGACGGTCAGGCCGCCGTCGCGCTTGCGCTCGACGAGCTCGTAGGTGCCGGCATCCCAGATCTCCACGGTGCCGGCGCCGTAGTTTCCTTTCGGGATCTCTCCCTCGAAGGTCGCGTAGTCCAGCGGATGGTCTTCCACGTGCACGGCGAGAGCCCGCGTTCCCGGCTCGAGCGGCACGCCCTTCGGCACGGCCCACGACGCGAGCGCGCCGTTCATCTCGAGCCGGAAGTCGTAGTGAAGACGGCGAGCGTCGTGGCGCTGCACGACGAAGATCGGATCCTTCTTGCCGCCGCGCTTCGACGAGAACGGCTCGGGCGTCTGCTTCGGGTCGCGCTTGCGCTTGTACTCGCCGAGCTTTTCTGCGCTCACGAGGCTTTGGTGCTTTTTTGGGCTTTCTGGGCCCGCGTGCGCTTGCGTCCGCGCTGAGTGCGCTCGACGGACTCCCGCAGAGCCTCCATGAGGTCGACGACCTCAGCCTCCTGCTCGGGCTGCTCGGGGAGCGGCGCGCCCTCGGCTTTCTGCCGGATCAGCTCCATCAGCTCCGAACGGTACGTGTCGGTGTACTTCTCGGGATCGAACCGGGCGCTCAGGTTCTCCACCAGCGACTTCGCCATGTCGACCTCGGCCTTGCGGACCGGAACCTTGCGCCACGCGAGATCGTCTGTGAGGGACTCCGGCTGACGCACCTCGTCGGCGTAGTACATCGTCTCGACGACGAGAACGCCGTCGACGGGGCGGAGGCAGGCGAGATGCTGCTTGTTCCGGATCACGACCTTGGCGATGCCGACGCGGCCCGTCTCCTCGAGGGCGCGGGCGAGCAGGCGATACGGCTTCTCGCCGCCCGACTGCGGCACGAGGTAGTAGGCCTGCCGGAAGAAGATCGGATCGATCTCCTCGAGCTCGACGAAGTCGCAGATGTCGATTCCGTGCGTGAGCTCGATGTCGAGCCGGTCGAGATCGTCGGCCTCGAGCGGGACGAACCTCCCCTTCTCGATCTCGAAGGCGCGGACGATGTCGTCCGGATCGACGTGCTCGCCGGTGTCCTTCCTCACCTTGTCGTAGCCGACGGGCTCGAGGTCGTGCTTCTCGACGAAGTGGAAGCGGAGCTCCTTCGACTCGGTCGCCGCGAACATCCGCACCGGGATGCTCACGAGCCCGAACGAGATCGACCCGCTCCAGATTGAGCGTGGAGCCACGTCACCTCTCTCTCCTGCGAAAGTCCCTGCAAAACAGACCGCTGGTTTCGAGCGGCCCGAGCAGCGAGCGTTCTCCTCGAGCGGGAGGGTCGATGCTCGGAGCCGGTCGCGCTTTGCCGGCCTCGAGTCGTCTCAGCCCCGTTTTCCGCTGACATTTGATCGTCGGGGATAAGCCTGTGGACGCTGTGGACAGGGTGTGATGAAGCCGTTACGGCCATGACCCCGTGACTGTCACCAACCTTACGGAATCTGCTGAAAAGCTATGCGAAGACGCCGAGCGAGCGAAACTTCGCCCGCCGGCGACGGCGGAGCTCGTCGCCCGGGATGTCGACAAGGTCCTCGAGGGCCTCGCGGATCGACTCGCCGAGGAGCGCCGCGGCCGCGTCGTGGTCCGTGTGGGCTCCCCCGCGCGGCTCGGGGACGATGCCGTCGATGACGCCGAGCTCGAGGCAGTGCGCGGCGTCCGGCTTGAACGCGGCCGCAGCCTTTCTCGCCTCGCCGGCGTCCCGCCACAGGATCATGGCGCAGCCCTCGGGCGAGATCACCGAGTAGATCGCGTTCTCCTGCATCAGCACCCGGTCGGCGAGCGCGATGGCTACCGCGCCGCCGGAGCCGCCTTCGCCGATCACGCAGGCGACCGTCGGCACGGTCAGGCGCGCCATCACGGCCTGCGACGCCGCGATCGTGCCGCCCTGGCCGTGCTGCTCGGCCGCAACACCCGGATAGGCGCCCGGAGTATCCACAAGAGAGAGAACGGGGAACCCGTGGCGCTCCGCGAGCTCCATCACCCGCATCGCCTTCAGGTAGCCCTCCGGGTTCGACATGCCGAAGCGGCGCTCGGCGCGCTCGTGGATGTCGCGACCCTTCTGCTGGCCGACGACCGCGACCGTCCGCCCGTCGAGCTTCCCGAGGCCCGTGATCATGGCGCCGTCATCGGCGCGGCCCCGGTCGCCGTGCAGCTCGAACCAGTCCTCGAGCAGCCGCTCGACATAGTCGAGCGTGTAGGGGCGCTTCTCGTGGCGCGCGAGCTCGACCGACCGCCAGATGTCCTCATCTGTCGCCTCCACGCCGATCCGGTCGAGCTGGCGCTGAAGCCGGTCGAGCTCACCGGAGAGCTTCACGCCTCCGAGCAACGGCATGTTGCGCAGCCTACTGAGTCGCTCGCGCAGGCGCAGCTCGTGCTCAGACGGGGGCATCGAAGAGCCTCAGCAGCTTCGCGAGCGTCGGTCGCAGCTCGGGCCTCCGAACGATCGCGTCGAGGTTGCCGAAGCGGTAATTCTGCTCGGCGAGGCCGAAGTCGTCGGGCAGCTTCTCCTTCGTGACGCCCTGTACGACGCGGGGCCCTGCGAACGCCATCAGCGCTCCCGGCTCCGCAAGGAGCACGTCGCCGAGCGTCGCGAAGCTCGCGAGGACGCCTCCCGTCGTCGGGTGCGCCATCACGCTGATCATCGCCTGTCCTGCGTCGTGAAGATCCTCGACCGCCGCGACCGTCTTCGGCAGCTGCATCAGCGCGAGGATTCCCTCCTGCATGCGGGCTCCGCCGGAGCTCGTGACCGCGATGAGCGGCACGCCGCGCTCCACGGCCGAGTCACACGCACGCGAGAGCTTCTCGCCGACGACGCTGCCCATCGAGCCGCCCATGAACGCGAAGTCCATGACGGCGAGCGCGCAGCCGCGCCCGTCGATCGTCGCCTGGCCCACGACCATGGCGTCGGCGAGCCCGGTCGCCATCTCCGCCTCGGCGAGCCTCTCCGTGTACGGGCGCAGGTCGAAGAACCCGAGCGGGTCCTCGGAGTGGAGATCAGCGGCCTCCTCGACGAACGAGCCCTCGTCGACCAGGGACGCGATCCGCGCACGCGAGCGCATGACGAAGTGGTGCCCGCAGTGGGCGCACACCCAGAGCGCGCGCTCGAGCTCGTCGTCGCGGTAGTGCGAGTGACAGCTCGGACAGGTGTTCGGGTGATTCGGCGGTGGGGCCGGCTTGTCGTCTGTCTCGACGGAGACGTCGATGTTGGCCACGTCGCAAGCTTAGACCGGTGTTCTCGCCGGAGGGTTGCGACTAGAAGCCCAGAGCGGTGGTGAGCCGCTCGAGCTTCTCGATGCTCCCGCGGTCGGGCGCGAGGCCCGTGAGCCCGGCGCCGACGACGGTCGCGCGCTCGCGAATCCGCCCGAATGCACGCTCGACCTCGACAATGGTCGGGCCGCCCGGCTCGGGCATGAACGATCGCAGCTCGGAGGGCTCGAAGACGTCGCAATCGAGAGCGACGTAGACCTGGTCGACGCGGGCGAGCACGCCCGCGGCGGCGTCGTGGATCCCGGCAGCGGCGATGAACTCCACCTCGGGAGGATCGAGGTTGCGCGCGCCGACGACGGCGACGTCCCGGGCATCGACGGCGCCGCGGTCGATGATCATCCGCAGCGGCATGCCCCAGGCGTTGCCGGACGGGCTGGTCTCGGGCGTGTTGAGGTCCCCGTGTGCATCGAACCAGATGACGCCGAGACGACCGTGCCTCGTCGCGAGCCCTTCGACCGCGCCGATGTGCGAGCAGCAGCAGCCGCCGAGCACGAGCGGGAGCGTGGGCAGGTCCCGCGCCATGGCGAGGATCTGCGCCTCGAGTGTCTCCTCCTCGACGACGGCGGCCTCGGGATAGTCGAGCGGCAGCCGTGCCGACTCGATCATCGCCTCACCGCCGTCGCCCCAGGCGCGCGGCACCCGTACGAGGCCGGCCGCGAACGTGCGCCCGCACGAGTGGCACTCGTATCCGGGCTCGACCGCGACTGCCGTCAGCGTCCGGCACGTCGGGCACTTCGCGCGCAAGGTGCTCAGCGGAGCGTCCTTTCGTAGACGACGTTCTCCTGCTCGACGGTCATGCCGACGCTCTCGTAGAGCTTCGTCGCGCCAGTCGGGCTCGTCGCGTCGACCCCGAGCGTGACGCGAGCGATTCCGCGCGCATGGAACTCGCGGAACGCGTGCAGCAGAAGCGCCCGGCCGAGTCCGCGGCCGCGCCAAGGACGGCGGACGCCGAGAGCGCCGACGTAGCCGCCGCCGTTTCGGTTCGCCTCGTTGCGCGCGGCCGCCGCGATCTCGCCGCCGTCTCGGATGAGGAACCAGAGCGAGAGATCGAAGCCCGAGGTCTTGCGATGCCGCTCCCACCACTGCTCGAACGGCTGAGAATGGTGCTCCCAGTGATCCTGGAAGGCCTCGTCGAGCGCGTCGAAGAAGGAGCGCGCATCCTCTTCGCGCAGCGTCTCGAGCTCGAGCCCGGCGGGAACCGACGGCAGCGGCGGGTCGCTGTCGAGGTCGATCGCCATCTCGTAGAAGCGCCTGACCTCGCGGTAGCCACGATCGAGGAAGAGCCGGGTCGCGGCAGGGTCGCCGCCGAGCACGAACTGGTGTATCCGTCGCACGCCGCGCTCGCGCGCTCGAGCCTCGGAGCGATCGGCGAGCTGCCGACCGAGGCCGCGGCCCTTCGCGCGCGGGTGCACGACTCCGATCCCGACCGCGAGGTCTCCGACCGCATCCGACCAGCCGGCCGCGAGCAGCCCGGCCTCGTCCTCGAGGAGCCACGAGTCGACAGGGAGGTCCGAGCGGGAGAGCCACTGCTCGAGGTCGCCGACGCCGATGCGCGAGGGACGCCCGTACATGCGCTCCTCGTCTGCGCTCAGCAGCTCGACCACCGGGCCGAAGTCGTCGCGCGTGATCGGGCGAAAGCTCATTCCGCCGCAAGCGAGTCGAGCGACGCTCCTAGGCCCGCGAGCGTGTGGAGCTCGACGTCAGGCATCGGCGCGGCGTCTTCCCCGAGACGGTTTATCCACACGGTCCGGATGCCGAGCTCCGTGGCGGGGACGATGTCGTGGAAGAGGCTGGCGCCGACATGAACGTGCGTCGCCGGGCGCACGCGCTCGCGGAAGACCTCCCAGTGCCGATGCCCCGGCTTGTACGAGCCGATCTCCGAAGCGACGATCGAGACGTGGAAGGGCACCCCGATCCGGCCGAGCGACGCATCGAGGTAATCGCGGTCGGTGTTCGAGAGGATCGCGAGGCTCCAACCCCGCGCGCGGGCGTCTGCGAGCGCCGAGGCGACCTCGGGGAAGGGCGTCCAGTCCGGGAGTGACCGGGCGAGCGCGTCCTGCTCGTCGTCCGCGAGGGGGAGCTCTTCACGCTCGGCGAGGCGGCCCAACCCGATCGTCAGCACCTCGCGATAGCTCGCCGCCGGGCGCTCGTGCTCGATCGCCCGCTCGAGCTCGTGATAGCCGTGAAGAAGCCGCGCGACGTGCTCGGCGCCGAAGAGGCGCTCGAGTTGGCGCCCGATTCCGCCGTTCCAGTCGATCAACGTGCCGTAGCAGTCGAACGTCGCCCACCGTTCCATAGACTCCGCATCATGGCTGATCGAGGAACGCGGTATTCCTGGGCGGACATGCCGCGTGAGGAGCTCAACCCGTCGCTCGGACGGCGCTTCGTCACCGGCGAGCACGTGATGCTCGCCCAGATCTACCTCGACAAGGGCTCCATCGTGCCGAAGCACTCACACGAGAACGAGCAGATCACCTGGGTCGTGGAAGGGCTGATGCGCTTGAAGCTCGGGGAGAACGGCGAGCAGGTCGTCGAGCTCGGCCCCGGAGACGTGCTGCACATTCCTCCGCACCTCCCGCACGAGGCCGAGGCGCTCGAGGACACGCTCGACGTCGACGTCTTCTCGCCGCCGCGCGGTGACTGGATCGACGGGTCGGACGCGTATCTGAGGGCGGCTACGCCGCAGGCCTGAACGCCAAGAGCTCCGGCCCGTGCTCGTGCAGCCAGTCGCGCTGCGCGCGCCACTCCGGCCGTCGTTGCTCGACCAAGCGCCAGAAGCGCCGCGAGTGATTCGGCTCGCGCAGATGACAGAGCTCGTGCACGACGACGTAGTCGAGGACGTCGAAGGGCGCCAGGACGAGCCGCCAGTTGAACGACAGCGTGCCGCGCGTCGAGCACGAGCCCCAACGGGAGCGCTGGTCGCGGATCTGGATCCGCTTCGGCGTGACACCGATGTACGGCGCCTCGTCCTCCACGAGCATCCCGACGAGCTCGCGGACCGCGAGACGCGCCTCCGTCTCCGAGACATAGTGCGGATCGAGGCGCAGCCGCGGACGCTGCTTCGAACGCTCGGAGGCGATCCACTCGCGATGCCGCTCGACGATGCGATCGACCTCGGCATCGTCCATCCACGAAGGAATCGTCAAGGTGGGCGGCGAGCCCCAGGGCACAAACAACGTCCATCGCCGGGCACGCCGCGACCGGCGCACCTCGATGAGTTCGTCCACTCAGAAAACGCTAGTGACAGCAGCGGACGGCGTTCACGCCGCAAACCGCTCGAAGACGACGCACGCATTGTGACCGCCGAAACCGAAGCTGTTGCTCACGGCGGTCCGCACGTCTGCATCGCGGGCGAGGTTCGGGACGTAGTCGAGGTCGCAGTCGGGATCCTCGACCTCGTAGTTGATCGTCGGCGGCAGCTTGCCGTCGCGGATCGCGAGCACGGTGAAAATCGCCTCGATCGCGCCCGCCGCGCCGAGACAGTGTCCCGTCGCGCCCTTCGTACCGGAGACCGGGGTCGCGCGCGCGTTCTCCTCGCCGAGCGCCAGCTTCAGCATCTTCGTCTCCGATGCGTCGCCGATCGGCGTCGACGTCGCGTGCGCATTGACGTAGTCGATCGACTCCTTCTCGACGCCGGCGTCGCCGAGCGCCATCGCGAACGCGCGCACCGGACCATACGGGTCCGGCTCCGTGATGTGCTTCGCGTCGGAGGACAGGCCGTAGCCCGACACCTCCGCGTAGATCTTCGCTCCCCGAGCCTGCGCGTGGTCGAGCTCCTCGAGGACGAGAACGGCGCCTGCCTCCCCCATGACGAAGCCGTCGCGTCCCGCGTCGAACGGTCGCGACGCACGCTCGGGGTCGTCGTTCCGCTGCGAGAGCGCCCGCATCGCCGCGAAGCCGGCGATGCCCACCTCGTTGACGGCCGCCTCGGTACCCCCGCAGAGCATGACGTCCGCACGGCCGAGCCGGATCGCGTCGAGGCCGTCGCCGATCGCCATGTTCGAGGCGGCGCACGCAGTGCACTGCGCCGAGAGCGGGCCACGCGTGCCGAGCATGATCGACACCCAGCCCGCGCCGAGGTTCGGGATGATCGAAGGGATCGCGAACGGGTTGACGCGATCGGGGCCGCGGCTGATCAGCGTGTCGTAGCAGTCCTGGAACGAACGGATGCCCCCGATGCCGGTCGCGATCGACGCGCCGATGCGCTCGGACTCGGCCGCGATGTCGAGCTTTGCGTCTTCCTGGGCCTGGTAGGCGGCCGCGAGCACGAGATGCGCAAACCGGTCCATCCGCCGCGCTTCCTTGCGATCGATCCAGGTCGTCGGATCGAAGTCCTTCACCTCGCATGCGAAGTGCACCTTGTAGTCGGCGTGGTCGAACTGTGTGATCGGCGCGGCGCCCGATTCGCCCGCGATCAGGTTGCGCCAGCTCGTCTCGACGTCGTTGCCGAGCGGCGAGACCGCGCCCAGGCCTGTCACGACGACTCGACGCCGTCCGTTGAGTGTTCCGTTCGAAGACATCACATCCCCAGCCCGCCGTCGACGTGCAACACCTCTCCGGTGATGAAGGCCGCCGCGTCGGAGCAGAGGAAGCGTACCGCCCCTGCGATGTCCTCCGGATCGCCGAACCGGCCGAGAGGGGTGTTCTCGAGCATCGCAGCGGTCACCTCGTCGGGTAGGACATCGGTCAATCGGCTCGTCACATACCCGGGCGCAACGACATTTGCACGCACGCCGCGGCCGCCGAGCTCGCGGGCGAGCGACTTCGTGAAGCCGATGATTCCCGCTTTCGACGCGGCGTAGTTCGTCTGTCCCGGGTTGCCGCGAACTCCGACGATCGAGGAGACGTTCACGATCGACCCCGCCCGCTTGCGCATCATCGGCCGGCACACGGCGCGGCAGGTGTAGAAGACCGACGAGAGGTTCGTGTCGAGCACCGTCCGCCAGTCCTCGTCGGGCATGCGCGCGAGGAGCCCGTCGCGCGTGAGCCCGGCGTTGTTGACGAGGATGTCGAGATCGCCGGCCTCTTCGACGAGCCGCGCGGCGCCGTCGGCGTTCGAGACGTCGGCCTGCACGGCGCGGGCGCCGAGCTCGGCCGCAGCCGCTTCGGCTTCCTCTCGGCCCGATCTGTAGCCGAGCACCACGGTTGCGCCGGCGCCCGCAAGCTCGACCGCGATCGCCCGCCCGATTCCGCGCGAGGCGCCGGTGACGAGCGCCGTCTTGCCCTCCAGCGAGGCGAACACCACTAGGTTTCGGAAAGCGTGTCGCGCAGCTTGTCGAGCTGGGAGAGATTGCTGACCGAGATCGCCTTCGCGCCGCGGTCGATGCGCTTCACGAGGCCGCTCAGCACGTTGCCCGGCCCGACCTCGACGAACGTCTTCACACCTCCGCGCATCAGCTCCGACGCCGACTGCGTGAAGCGCACGGGCGCGGTGAGCTGGTCGACCAAGAGCGGCGCCATTCGCTGCGCCGACTCGATCCGCGCGGTGACGGTCGACATGAAAGGAGCGACGGGCTCCTGGAACTTCACCTTGTCGATCGCCGGACGCAGGCGATCGGCGGCGCGCGCGACGAGCGGCGAGTGGAACGCGCCGGAGACCTTCAGCTTGACCGCGCGGCGCGCGCCTCTCTCCTGCGCCCGCTCGATGCACTCGTCGACGGCGAGGTTCTCACCGGAGACGACGATCTGGCCGGGGCAGTTGTAGTTCGCGGGCCAGACGCCGAGGATCTGGCGACAGAGCGTCTCGACCACCTCGTCCTCGAGCCCGAGGATCGCAGCCATCGACCCGGGATGCTGCGCGGCCGCCTCGGCCATCGCGATCCCGCGCTCGCGAACGAGCGCAAGCGCGTCCTCGACGGTGATCGCCGTCGCGGCCGCCAGGGCCGCGAACTCACCGACGGAGTGGCCGACGACGAAGTCGGGCTCGATGCCGCGGTCTCGGATCGCCGCCAGCACCGCGAGCGACGTCGCGACGAGAGCCGGCTGCTGCACGGCGGTGTCCACGAGCTCGTCCGCATCCGCGTGGAAGCACAGCCGCTCGAGATCGAGGCCCGACGCGTTCGAGCCGCGCTCGTAGACCGCGCGGGCCTCCGGCACGGCTTCGGCGATGTCGCGGCCCATGCCCGCCTCGATCGATCCCTGACCCGGGAAGCAGAACGCGATCATGCCGGCACTCCGTTCATCGTCCACCGCATGAGGGCGGATCCCCACGTCAGCCCGGCGCCCATCCCCGTCATGAGCACGAGCTTGCCGGGCTGCAGCCGGCCGTCTGCGGCCGCGTCTGCGAGCGCGAGCGGGATCGAGCCCGACGAGGTGTTCCCGTAGCGATCGACGTTTACCACCACCCGCTCAGACGGGATTCCGAGCTTCTTGGTTGCGTGGTCGATGATCCGCATGTTTGCCTGATGGGGAACATAAACGTCCACCGCGCCGACGGGGACGTCGCAGCGATCGAGGAGCTCCTGTGCCGACTGGACGAGTATCCGCGTTGCGAATTTGAACACCTCGCGCCCGTTCATCTTCACGTAGCGGTCCGACCCGTCGAAGACCCGCGAGCCGCTCCCGGGGAGCCAGAGGCTCGCGCCGCCGCCGCCGTCCGCGCCGAGCTCGAAGCCGAGGAAGCCCCGATCCGGGCTGGCCTGCATGACCACGGCTCCGGCGCCGTCGCCGAACAGCACGAGCGTCGACCGGTCCTCCCAGTCCAGGATGCGCGAGAGAACGTCGCCGCCGACGACGAGCGCCCGCTGGACGAGCCCACCGGCGAGCATGCCGTACGCCTGCGCGAGCGCGTACATGAAGCCGGTGCAGCCGGCCGACAGGTCGTACGCTGCAGCGTCCCGGGCGCCGAGTGTGTCCGCAAGCAGCGCCGCCGTCGACGGAAAGGCCATATCGGGCGTGACCGTCGCCACGATGAGCAGATCGACGTCGCTTCCGTCGATCCCCGCGCTTTGCAGCGCGTCCCGCGCAGCGGGAAGCGCCAGGTCGGAGAGCGCCTCCTCCTTCGCCGCCATGCGCCGCTCGCGGATCCCCGTGCGCTCGCGGATCCACTCGTCGGAGGTGTCGACATGCCGGGCGAGCTCGTCGTTCGTCACGACACGATCCGGCACCTTCCACCCGAGCCCGGTGATCGTCACCTCGAGCCCTTCCTTGGCTATCCCGATCATTCGGACACGAACACCGTGAGAAGCGCCTCGGCCGCGAGCTCGCCTTCGACCGTCGCGCGGCCCTGACCCTTTGCGATCGGCCCGCGCACGCGGACGAACTCGCACTCGAGCACGAGGGTGTCGCCCGGCTCGACGACTCGCCTGAAGCGGCAGTCGTCGATGCCGCCGAAGAACGGGATCTTGCCGGCGTTCTGCTCGTCGGCCATGACGGCGACCGCTCCCGCCTGGGCGATCGCCTCGATCGTGAGCACGCCGGGCATCACCGGCCGGTCGGGGAAGTGCCCCGGAAACCACCAGTCGTCGGCACGGATCTCGCGCCGTCCGACGACCCGCTTGCCGGGCTCGAGCTCGACGATCTCGTCGACGAGGAGAAAGGGCGGCCGGTGCGGGATCAGCGACTCGATCACCTCCCGGCCGAACGGCGCGAGCAACACGGTCATGCGACGTCTTCGAGACGCTCGCTCAGGCGCGCGCGTCCGCGGTGCGCATGACACTTCGCAGTGCCGACCGGCATTCCGGCGGCTGCGGAGATCTCCTCGAACGAATAGCCGAGCGCGTCCTTCAGGAGCACGACCTGCGCCTGCTGCGGCGAGACTCCGGCGAGCGCGTCGCACAGCTCGCGGCGGAGCTCCGCGTTGCCCGCTTCACGCACGGGATCGTCCTCGGACTGAAGGTGCTCCGCAAGGGGCTCGTGCGTCCGCGCCTTCCGGCGCTCGGCTGCGTCGAGGCAGGTGTTGACGACCAGGCGGTGCAACCAGGTCGAGAACTGCGCCCCGCCGCGGTACTGACCGAGCCGAACGCACACCTTCGCGAGCGCCTCCTGCGCGGCGTCGCTCGCGTCGTCGGGATCGCGCAGGATGTGCCGCGTGAGCCGCTCCACCTTCGGCTGGTGCCGTTCGATGAGCGCCGCAAGCGCCTGAGCGTCGCCGTCCCTCGCGCGGGTGACGAGGATGGGGTCGCTCAACTTCTCGTAGACGAGGGATGCGGGCTGCCGGAGCTGCTGTGTGACCGCCTTACGCACCGGGCTAGTCTAGAGCCGATGCCGGGGCTGGAGCCCGAAGCGGTTGTGCCGCTGCTGCGCGGCCGGCTCGGCAAGCCGTACCGGTACGTCGAGACGTGCCCGTCGACGCAACGCCTGCTCGACGCGGGCGATCCCGAAGGAGCGACGGTCGCGGCCGATCACCAGACCGAGGGCCGTGGGCGGCTCGGCCGGATCTGGGAGGACGTCCCGGGCCGGTCGATCCTCATGTCGACCGTCCTTCGCCCGAGTGCACCGACGGCCGAGTGGCCGCGGCTTTCCCTCGTCGCCGGCGAGGCGGTCGCCGCGGCGATTCGCGCGGAGACCGGGCTCGAGGCGTCGCTCCGGTACCCGAACGACGTCGTCGTCTCCGGGCGCAAGCTCGTCGGCGTGCTGCCGGAGGCACGCGACGGCCGTGTCGTCCTCGGAATCGGCGTCAACGTCAACCAGACGAGCGCGGAGCTTCCGTCGGAGACGATCAAGCCGCCGACGTCGGTGCGGGCGGAGCTCGGCCGGGAGATCGAGCGGGCTCCCCTGATGGCCGCGATCCTGTACGAGCTCGAGCGCGGCTACGACGCATGGTCGGCCGCCTACCGCGGGTAGCGGATCGTCGTCACGTTGCCCGCGGCGTCGGTCGCGGTCAACACATAGCGCGGCGGCTTCTGCTTGAGCCAGAACTCCGTCGTGCCCGGCATCTTGAGCGTCCGCGTGAAGCTTCGCGCCCCGACGACGAGTCGGAGCGTCGACGCCTCGCCGATGCGGAAGCGCAGGTTGCGATACGAGAGCACCTGCACCTTGGGCGCCGCCCTGTCGAGCGTCACGTCGGCGGCGCGGGTGAATGTCCCCGCCTCGTCGGTCACCGTGAGGGCGAGCCGGTAGACGCCGTCGCGCGCGGGCGAGCCGTCGGTCGAGAGCTTGTCCCACGTCGCGGTGCTCGTGGTTCCGGCAGTCGCTACCGGCGGCGTCGCGACGACGGTCGAGCCTCGAAGAACCTGGAACGTGAGGGCGACGGGTGTCCTCGCAAGGGTGAACGTCACCTGCGTTCCCTCGACGGTGAAGCCGGTCAGGATGTCCTGGATCGTGAGCGGGATGGAGACGTTCACCGTTCTCAACCCCGAGGTCGCGGCGATCAGGATGCTGTACGGCCCATTCGCGAGCCCGGGAGGCGGTGTGAAGGCGAGGGTCTGAGCACCCGCCGGCCTCTGCGCGTCGACCAGGGTCGCGAGCGTCTCGTTCGTCGGCGAGACGAGCGTCGCGACCACGCTCGCACGCGTCGTGAGCGTGTACGAGACCGTCGTCGGCTCTCCCGGCGCCACCGCAGCGGGCGCTGCGGCGGCCTTCTGCAGCTCGAGCGTGACGATCGAGCCGAGCGTGCCGCTCGCCGGCCGCGCGTCGGGGGAGGTGATCGCCCACGAGTACCGATCGGGCGGCGCGGCCGCCCCGTCCCACGTCCAGTCGACGGCCGAGCCCGTCCCGGTTCCCTGTGCCACCTCGGCTCCGCTCGAGCTCGTGATCGTCACGGTCCACGGCCCGGCCTTGGACAGACGGGCCGTGAAGCGCACCTGGCCTTCCGCCGACTGCACGGCGGCCGGAGCGTAGATCTTGGGCCCGCCGATCGCGGCCGCCTTCTTGGCGATCGTGGGCAGAAGCGCGTAGAGCGCGTTCCCGGGGCAATCGGTGAAGCCCGTGTCCCGATGCCCCGAGATCGCACGCAGGAACACGGGGACGCCCGCGGCGAAGCGTGGGTTGCCGCTCGACTCCCGCGTCAGCGTCGACAGGGGGTCGGCGTGGGCCAGATCGAGCTTCCACGCGAGCAGGCGCTCGAGGGCGGAGACCGCGGCCGCGGAAGGCCTCACGCTGCTGTAGTCGCCGATGAGCGAGACGCCGACCGACCCGTCGTTGAAGCCCATCGCGTGCGCGCCGATCACCGGCTTGTCGATCCCGCCGGCGCGGCCCTCGAACACCTGGCCGTACTTGTCGACGAGGAAGTTGTAGCCGATGTCCCACCAGCCGTTCCCCTTCACGTGGTAGATCTCGATGCCCCGGACGATCGCGGCGGACTGAGCCCGCGTGTAGTTGTTCGTACCC
>DASSGL010000067.1:0-8482 GCA_035693525.1 Gaiellaceae bacterium
TCGGCGTCCGGCCGCAGGTCGCCCGCCGACGGCGAGCGGCGCTTGACCTCGGCGATCGCCTGCAGGCCCGGCTGCGCGAGTGCGTCGGCGAACCTCATGCCGCCGCCTTCGAGAACGCGACCAGCTCGTCGAGCCTCGCCGTCGCCGTGCCGGAGTCGACCGCTTCGCGCGCCCGCTCGAGCCCCTCGCGCAGATCCTCGGCGTGACCGGCGGCCGCGATGGCGCCCGCCGCGTTCAGGAGGATCGCGTCGCGCTTCGCGCCGCGCTCCCCCGCGAGCACCGCCAGGATGGCGGCGGCGTTCTCCGCGGGAGCTCCCCCGGCCAGATCGTCGACGGAGGAGCGATCGACACCGAGCTCCTCGGGGTCGATGCTGCGTTCGCGCACGCCGCCGTCGACGACCTCGCAGACGACGTTCGGGCCGACTGGCGAGAGCTCGTCGATTCCCCCCGCACCGTGCACGACGAAGGCGCGGCGCGCACCGAGCTGTAGCAGCGCCTCGGCGATTGGCCGCACGAGCGTCGGCGCGTACACCCCGACGACCTGTGCGCGTGCACGGGCCGGATTCGTGAGAGGGCCGAGCACGTTGAACACGGTACGCGTTCCGAGCTCGCGCCGAACCGGCGCCGCATGCCGCATCGCCGGATGGTGCGCCTGCGCGAACATGAAGCCGAAGCCGAGCTCGTCGATCGACCGTGCGATCCGCTCCGGAGCGAGGTCGAGATGGAAGCCGAGCGCCTCGAGCACGTCGGCCGAGCCCGTTTGAGACGAAGCGGCACGGTTGCCGTGCTTCGCGACGCCGGCGCCGGCGGCCGCCGCGACCAGCGCGGCAGCCGTGGAGATGTTGAGCGTGCGCTTGCCGTCGCCGCCGGTGCCTGCGGTGTCGACGAGGTCGTCGCGGTGGGGCTCCACCGCGAGAACGTGGTCGCGCATCGCCTCGGCACATCCGGCGATCTCGTCTGCGGTCTCGCCCTTCGCGCGAAGCGCGACGAGGAAGCCGGCGATCTGCGCCTGCGTCGCGTCGCCGCGCATGATCGTGTGCATCGCCTCCCGCGCCTCCTCGCGCGAGAGATCGTGCCCGTCGAGCACTCGCCCGATCGCCTGCTGGATCACAACCTGCCCTCGAGGAAGTTGAGGGCGAGGGCCGGACCGTCGGGCGTCAGCACCGACTCGGGATGGAACTGCACCCCTGCGATCGGCAGCCCGCGATGACGCACCGCCATCACCTCGCCGTCGTCGGCATACGCCGTCGGCACGAGCTCATCGGGCAGCCGGGTCGCGGCAAGCGAGTGGTAGCGCCCCGCGTCGAAGGGCTCCGGCAATCCGGAGAAGAGGCCCGTGCCGTCGTGGCGCACGGGACTCGCCTTGCCGTGCAGCAGCTCCCGCGCGTACCCGACCTCGCCGCCGAACGCCTCGACGATCGCCTGATGGCCGAGACAGACACCGAGCGTCGGCACGCGCGGGGCGACACGCTTGACGATCTCGATCGTCGCGCCCGCGTCGTTCGGCCGGCCCGGACCGGGGGAGACGACGAGCTGCGACGCGTCGAGCTGCTCCGCCTCGTGCGCGGTGATCTCGTCGTTTCGCACGACGCGCACCTCGACACCGAGCGCTCCGAAGAGATGCGCGAGGTTGTACGTGAACGAGTCGTAGTTGTCGATCAGCAGCATCATCTCGCGCTCTCCTCCGCGAGCTCGATCGCCGCCTCGAGCGCGCGCAGCTTGTTCAGGCACTCCTCGTGCTCGGCCGCGGGATCCGAGTCCGCGACGATACCGCCGCCGGCCTGCAGATATGCGACGCCGTCGCGGAGGACGAGCGTTCGGATCGCGATGCAGGTGTCCATCTCACGCCGCTCCGGCAAGGCGTACCCGACCGCACCCGCGTAGACGCCGCGTCGATGATCCTCGAGCTCCGAGATGATCTGCATCGCACGGACCTTCGGCGCGCCCGAGACCGTGCCGGCGGGGAAGCACGCCCGCAGCAGCTCGAAAGGGGTCACGCCGTCGCGGAGCTCGCCCACGACCTCCGAGACGAGGTGCGTCACGTGCGAGTAGCGCTCGGGCTCCATCAGCCGCTCGACGCGAACGCTGCCGGGCTCGCACACGCGCGAGAGATCGTTCCGGCCGAGGTCGACGAGCATCACGTGCTCGGCGCGGTCCTTCTCCGAGGAGAGAAGAGCCTCGGCGTCGCCCTCGCCCGGCGCGATCGTTCCGGCGATCGGATTGAGCGCCGCGCGCGCCCCCTCGCATTTCACGACCGTCTCCGGAGAGCTCCCGACGAGCGCGACTTCGTCCAGCTCGAGGAGGAAGAGATAGGGGGACGGATTGACCCGCCGGAGGGCGCGGTAGAGCTCGAATGCGGACGCCGACGTCGGCCGCTCGGCGCGCTGCGCGATGACGACCTGGAAGACGTCGCCCTCGCGGATGTGGTCCTTTGCGCGCTCCACCCTGCGCAGGTGCTCGTCCCGTTCGGGGAAGCGCTTCAGCTCGCCGCGCGTCCCGCCGCCTCTGGGCGCCTCGGGCTGCGCCCCGTCCAGGAGGCGGACCGCCTCGTCTGCATCGCCGACGAGCACCTCGGCGACGCCGCGTGCATGATCGAAGCGGACGAGCAGCTCCGGGACGACGAACCGGCTCTCGGCGAAGCCCGGGCCCTCGTCCGGCAGCGGCACCGTCGGCTCGAGCCGCGCCACGACGTCGTAGCCGAGATAGCCGACGACCGGCTCACCCAGTGACTCCGCCTCGTCGAACCCGACGAGCCGCGACCCGCACCCGACGAACGAGTGCCGCCCGAGCCGGCCCCGCTCGACCGACTCGAGCAGGAAGGCGCCGCCCGCGCCGTCTCGCACCCGCAGGTACGCCCCGAGCGGGGTGAGGAGGTCGGTTGGGATCTCTGCGATCACAGGCAAGGCAAAAGGCTCCTTCCGGAGCCTGTCGAGCGGAACGGGATGTGGGCGCGCCTACCTCGGCGCAGGCTCCCGCTCCGCCTCGAGGCGCCAGCCCCACCAGCTGCGGAGGACGGGAGTCATCTGGTGGAGCGTACGGTCGGCGCTCTCGCTCGTCAACCGCGCTGACTACAGTCCCGCCCGCATGTCGATCCCCGCGACGCTCGAGCAGCTTCTCTCCGCTCCAGGTCCCTCCGGGCAGGAGAGCCGCGCCGCCGAGGCGTGGCGTGACGCGGCGCGATCGTTCGGTGAGGTCTTGAGCGACGTGCTCGGCTCGTCGCGGGTTCTCGTCCCCGGCACGGGCGGCGGCCCGCTCCTGGCGATCGTCGGGCACATCGACGAGATCGCGCTCGTCGTCACCCACGCCGGCGACGACGGGCTCCTCGCGGTACGGCCGATCGGCGGATTCGACCCGAACGTGCTCCTCGGGCAGCGGCTCGAGATCCTGACGAAGGACGGCATGCTGCCCGCGGTCGTCGGGGCACGCAAGCAGAAACGGAGACGCGGCGAGGAGCGGAAGGCGGCCGAGTTCGACGACCTCTTCCTCGACGTGGGCGCCCGCAACGGGGAGGAGGCGCGCACGCTCGTCCGTGTCGGAGACGCCGCCCTCGTCGCCGGCGGCCCGCTCGAGCTCCGCAACGGCCGCGTCGCCGCGCGGGCACTCGACAACCGGCTCGGCTGTTACGTCGCACTCGAGGCGGCGCGGCGGATCGCCGCGGAAGGCGGCGCGCCGGGCGACGTCGTCGGTCTCGCGGTGGTGCAGGAGGAGGTTGGCGATTTCGCGGGCGCGCGCACGTCGGCCTACGATCTGCGGCCCGCGGTCGCGATCGCCGTCGACGTGACGCATGCGACCGACGTCCGCGGCGGCGATCCCGAGGACGAGGGGGACCACCGCCTGGGGACGGGCGCCGCGATCATGCGCGGCCCCTCGATCCACCCGCAGATCTTCGAGCTCCTGCACGAGGCTGCGGAGGCGGAGGGAATCCCGTTCTCGATCGAGATCTCCCGCGGGCACACGAACACCGACGCAGACGCCGTGTACCTGAGTCGCGTCGGCGTTGCGACGGGCCTCGTCTCGATTCCCCTCCGCTACATGCACACACCCGTCGAGGTCGTCGATCTTGCCGACGTCGAGGCCGTCGTCCGGCTTCTCGTCGCGTTCGCGCGCCGGCTCGAGCCGGGGCAGACCTTCATGCGCTGAGTACGCTGGACCGGTGAGCCGCACCGTCATCGTCTCCGCAGTTCGCACGCCCTTCGGCCGTCTGGGCGGCGGCCTCAAGCACCGTGCCGCGACCGAGCTCGGCGCGATCGCGATCCGCGGCGCGCTCGAGCGGATCGGTCTCGAGGGCCGCGAGGTCGAGTACGTGATCATGGGCCAGGTGCTGCAGGGCGGTGCCGGTCAGGCGCCGGCACGCCAGTCCGCGGTCGGGGCGGGGCTGCCGATCGAGGTGCCCGCGGACACGGTCAACAAGGTCTGCGCCTCGTCGATCCGAGCGGTCGAGATCGCCGATTCGATGATCCGCGCGGGCGACGTCGAGGTTGTCGTCACCGGCGGCATGGAGTCGATGTCGAACGCGCCCTACGCGCTGCCGAAGGCGCGCTTCGGCTACAAGATGGGCGACGCGACGCTCGTCGACCTGATGATCTGGGACGGGCTGCGCTCGACGTTCGACGAGCAGCACATGGTGGAGCAGGCCGCGCGGGTCGCGCGCGAGCTCGGGATCTCCCGCGAGGCGCAGGACGGCTGGGCGCTCCGCTCGCACGAGCGGGCGGCGAAGGCGCAGGACGACGGCTTCTTCGCCGAGGAGATCGTGTCGGTGGGCGACGTGGACGCGGACGAAGCGATCCGGCGCGACACGTCGATGGAGAAGCTCGCCGCGCTCAAGCCCGCCATGGACCCGGAGGGGACGATCACAGCAGGGAACGCTCCGGGCGTCAACGACGGCGCCTCGTGCGTCGTCGTCTGCTCGGAGGAGTTCGCGAGGCGCCGCGGGCTCGAGCCGCTGGCAACCGTCGTCTCGCAGGGATACGTGGCCGACGAGTTCGCCTGGCTCGCGCGCACACCCGCGAACGCCGGCGCGCAGGCCCTGCAGAAGGCGGGCAAGACGATCGCAGACGTGAGCCGGGTCGAGGTCAACGAGGCCTTCTCGTCGGTCGCGCTCAACTCGGTCGCGATGCTCGGCGCCGACCCGGAGACGGCGAACGTGAACGGCGGCGCCGTCGCACTCGGCCATCCGATCGGAGCGAGCGGCGGCCGCATCCTCGGCACGATGGTCCACGAGCTGCGCCGAAACGGCGGGGGCCTCGGCCTCGCCGCCATCTGCTCGGGCGGCGGCCAGGGAGACGCCCTCCTGATCGAAGTCTGACGGCGTGCTTCAAAGGTGCCCGGCTCGGCCGAAGGCCGTGCCTGGCACCGCTTCGGACTGTGCGGAACCCCGCGCCCCCGGGCGGAGTAATACTCCCGTCAGCGTTCAAGGAGGAGTGATGTCCCGACGTCTCGGCCTCGTTCTCGGCGTCCTCGGGATGCTCGCGGTCGTCCCGGTGGCGCTCGGCGCCTACCCGACTCCCTTCGCCGCCCAGGGCGGACAGGGGGTGATGTCGAACGACGGTGCCCTGCGATACGTCGCCAGCAAGGCAGGAGAAGGCACGGTCGTCAACGCGATCAGCACGCGTGACGGCTCGCTGCTGAAGTCGAAGGCCGTCGACGGCTCGTTCGGCGTGCCGATGATCACGTACAAGGGCCCCGCGGCCGGCATGCTCCGCGACGGGAGCGCGTTCGTGCTGCAGAGCATCGGCTACCAGCCGGAGACGAGCTTCCAGTTGATCGGCACGTCCGACCTCGCCGCGCGCACCGCGTTCACGCTGAAGGGGACGTTCGCGTTCGACGCGCTCTCGCCCGACGGCTCCAAGCTCTACCTGATCCAGCACACGTCCAAGGACGATCTCCAGCATTACGTCGTGCGCATGTACGACCTGAACGCGCACAAGCTCATGCCCGGGAAGATCGCGGACAAGACGCAGAAGGGCTGGGTCATGCAGGGCTTCCCGGCCTCGCGCGCGACGACGGCGGACGGCCGGTGGGTGTACACGCTCTACTGGAACCCGAACGGCTATCCGTTCGTGCACGCGCTCGACACGGTACGCGGCGTCGCGCATTGCATCGGCATCGCCGCACCGGTGCAGAACGGCGCGGTGCTCGAGTACACGATGCGCGTGCAAGGCCCGAAGCTGGTGATCCGCACGCGCGGCGGTTCTGTCTACCGAGTCATCGACCGGCAGACCTGGCGGGTGTCGAAGGCGCTGTAACGGGGACCTCGCGGCGGCGGGCCGACGTAATACGGGTGTCGTCCAAGGAGGATCCGATGCTCGTTCGACTCGCCGCCGCCGTCGTCTTTCTCATGCTCGCCGCCGCGCCCGCCGCAGCCGGCGACGGTCCGATGCCGGCCGTGCAGCAGCTCGGGAGCGGCGTTCTCGCACCCGACGGCACGACCCGCTTCGTCGCCGTTCCGAGCGCCTTGAGCACGGTGCTGCAACACGTCGAGGTCCAGGGTGGCGCGGTCATGCGCGCCGTCGACCTCCGAGGCGCGTGGGGCGTGCCCACGATCGCGTACGGGGTCGCCGGCGAGGGCCTCTCGGCGAACGGCCGCACGCTCGTCCTCGGCGACGTCGCGCGGGAATATCCGCGCCGGACGAGCGGCTTCCTCGTGCTCTCCGCGAAGTCGATGCGCGTGCTCCGCACGATCAGCCTCCGCGGCGACTTCGCCTACGACGCGGTCTCGCCGGACGCACGCTGGCTGTACCTGATCCAGCACGTCGATCCGACGAGTACCGAGCGCTACGTCGTCCGCCGCTACGACGTCGACCACGGCCGGCTCGTGCCGGGCCGGATCGCCGACCGGACGCAGAAGTCGTGGGTGATGGCGGGGTATCCGCAGGCCCGCGCGACGAGCGCCGACGGCCGCTGGGTCTACACGCTCTACGCGAATCCCGGCGGCTACCCGTTCGTGCACGCGCTCGATACGACCCGCGGCGTGGCGCACTGCGTCGGCCTACCGTGGACGGGTGACCAGTCGGGCTTCTACAACATGCGTGTCTCGCTGCGGAACGGAGGTCATACGCTCGCGGCGCACTGGCTCAGCGGCAGGCCGTGGCTGACGATCGACACGCGAAGCTGGCGCGTCTCTCCCGACCGCCGCGCCGGCTTTCCGTGGCTCGCGATCGGCGCGGCTGCTGCGGCCGTCGTCGCCGGCGCGGGTGCGTTCCTCCTGCGGCGAAGGCGCCGCCGTGGCGAGGAGCTCGAGGGGAGCTCGGAAAGCTGCTTCGCGAGCCCGCGCGTGACCTAGTGGGCTGAGCCGAGCTCGACTCGTCGCGCGACGATAGCCTGCCGCGCGATGGAGCTCGAGCACGTTCTCGTCGTGGGCGCAGGCCAGATGGGCGGCGGCATCGCGCAGGTCGTCGCGACCTCGGGACGCACGGTGTCGCTGCACGACGCCGCGCCGGGCGCAGTCGAGCGTGGGCTCGAGACGATGCGCGCCGGCCTGACGAAGCTCGCCGCCAAAGGCGGCGCCGATCCCGACGAGGTTCTCGGCCGCGTGCAACCGGTCGACGGAGTCGTCGCCGCCGATCTCATGATCGAGGCGGTCGTCGAGGATCTCGCGGTCAAGGAGCAGATCTTCCGTCGGGCGGACGAGGTACTGCCGCCCGAGGCGATCCTCGCCTCGAACACGTCGTCGATTCCCATCACGTCGCTCGCCGCAGTGACGTCCCGGCCCGACCGGGTCATCGGCATGCACTTCTTCAATCCGGTGCCGGTGCTGAAGCTCGTGGAGGTGATCCGCGGGCTCGAGACCTCCGACGGGACGGCCCGCGCGATCGTCGCCCTCGCCGAGGATCTCGGCAAGACCCCCGCGGAAGCGCGCGACCTCCCGGGCTTCGTCTCGAACCGGATCCTCATGCCGTTCATCAACGAGGCGGCGTACGCACTTCTCGAGGGCGTTGCCGAGCCCGAGGCGATCGACACGATCGCCCGGCTCGGGTTCGCGCATCCGATGGGCCCGCTCGCGCTCGCCGACCTGATCGGGCTCGATACGTGCGTCGCGATCATGGAGGTGCTCCAGCACGGCCTCGGCGACCCGAAGTACGCGCCCTGCCCGCTGCTGCGCCAGTACGTGCAGGCGGGCCGGCTCGGCCGCAAGTCCGGCCGGGGCTTCTATTCCTACAGTGGGTAGAATCGGCCAAGTCCAGGGGTTTTGTCCAAAGGCATTGAGGGGACTCAAGGAATCCCCTCCTCCTTCCGATGAAACCTCCGGTGAAGGGGGACCGCCGCGCCGTCATGAGAATCCTGCTCGTCGACGACGAGCCTGCCCTGCGGGAGCTGCTTCGCGCGACCTTCGAGGGCGCCGACGTCACGGTCGAGGAGGCCGCGTCGGGTCACGAGGCCGAGGCGCGCATCCGGCGCCGGCATCCCGACGTGGTCGTGCTCGACCTGCGGATGCCCGGAATGGGCGGCGCCGAGCTCTGCGCGCGCCTGAAGGCGAATCCGA
>DASSGL010000068.1:0-4310 GCA_035693525.1 Gaiellaceae bacterium
GTGCAGATCCAGAGGTGCTGCTCGGCGAGTTGCGTGAGCTCGTACGCGAAGCGGAGGCATGGGCGCGCCGGGAGCGGGACCCGCGCGCCGAAGCCGCGGCCAGGCGACTCGCCGAGCATGCGATAGTCGCCGTGTGATCGCGGTGCCTGGCTCGGCCGCAGGCCGTGCCTGGCACCGCTTTCGATCCGCGGCTCCAGCCGGGACTGGCTCGCGCGCGAGCCGGTGAGCGTCGACCGCGAGGATCCGTGGATCGCGGAAGCGGCGCTCGGCATCCCCGAGGGAGAGCCCGCGGATCGGCCCCCCGAACGTCGTTGCCTTCGACGACGTGGAGGGCGACTTCGGCGGGCTCTGGAAGCCCCTCGGCCCCGCGGGCGGCGCGAGGCGCACCGGGCTCAACTGGGCGCACCTGCCGCCGAACGACGAGGGTGCGCCGCCGCACTGCCATTCCACCCACGAGCCAAATGACGTCTGCTACTACCCGCGCTCCAACAAGATCTCCGTCCGCGGGCTCGGCCTGATCGCACGCCTCGAGCCGCTCGACTACTTCGACGGCGAGCCCGGCCGCTGAACCCTCGCTTCCGACCCGCACCGGGCCGGAATGCTCGACAACCGGGTGGTTACCTTGCTCCGGTTGGGTCACCCATCCGGCCGAGAAGATGGCTACTTTGGGCTAATCCCCAGCAACCGCCCCGTCGATAGCACCGTTAGGTCATCGGTGCGCGCTCTTCTCTCGAATCGGAAGGTCCAGGTCGGATTGAACGCCGGGCTCGGGCTTGCGCTCCTCGGCGTCTCCTACGTCACCCTTCGGCACTACATGGGCATCGGCTGGCCGCTGCACAACGCGGATCCGATCCTCGTGGGCGGAGCGGTGGGACTCTTCCTGATCGCCTACGCCTTCAAGGCCTGGGGGTGGCAGCGGCTCTTCCACGAGCACGAGCGTCCGGCTGCCGGCGCGCTCGCGTTCGCAGGAGGTGCGGCGTGCGTCGGCGGCGTCGCGATGCCCGGCCGCGTCGACGACGCGATCCGGATTGCGTGCGTGAAGCGCTATCCGGGAACTCGCGCCGGGCTCGGCGCCATCGGCCTCACGCTGATCATCGTCGGCATGCTCGACAACGCGGCCCTTGCACCGCTCGCGTCGGTCGCGATGGCGGACGCGAGCTCCTGGACCGTGCGCGCCGGCTACGGCGTCGTCGCAGTCGCGGGCGTGCTCGCCGCGCTCGTGGTCGCGTTCCTGCCGCAGGTGTCGCGCCGTCGCAGGGTGATGCGCTTCCGCGTCGGGCGCTGGTTGAGCGAGCACACGCAGTGCCGCAAGGAATCGTTCGCGGCCCTGCTCCTCATCTCGGTCTCGTGGGCGCTGCGGGGCACGGCCGTGTTCCTGCTCCTGAACGCGCTCGCGCTGAAGGGCTCCTTCCCGCTTGCGCTCGGCTTCCTCTGCGCCTCGGCCGCGTCCGCGGCCGTCCCGGTCGGGCCGGCCGGAGCGGCGATGCAGGCGGGCGCGGGCGCGACGCTCCTCGTCCTCTCCGGCGTGCCGAAGGCCGACGCGATCGCGTTCTCGGTCGCCGCGCAGGCGCTGATAGTCGTCACGGGCGCGGCCGTGATCCTGCTGATCGCGGCGTGGAACGTGGCGATTCGGATCAGGCCGCGGCAGGCTGCGTTCTGACGAGGTCGCGCTCGCGAACGAGCGCGAGCGCGAGCGCAGCACCCCCGAACGCGACGAACGCCGCCACGAGGAGAATCGCGTTCAGCCCGTCGATGAAGGAGCCCTGGCTCTGGAAGATCGCGCCGAGGCCGGCGATCCCGGTCGCAATGCCGACCTGACGGAACGTGTTGTTGATGCCGGACGCCATGCCGGCGCGCCGCGGCTCGACGACGCTGACCGCCGTCGACGCGAGGGGCGCGTTGACGAAGCCGATTCCGATGCCGCCGACGATGAAGCCGGGGAGGAGCGTGGTCCAGCTCGAGCTCGCGGTGATGCCGTGCATCAGCAGGAGGGAGAGGCCGACGAGCGCCATGCCCCCGCCTAGGAGGAGGCGCACGGGCACCCGTGCCGAGAGCCGCCCCGCGATCGGCGCCGTCACGAAGGAGAGCAGCGAGAGCGGCAGGAAGCGCACGCCGGTCTGGATCGGCGAGAGGTGCAGCTGATTCTGGAGGTACAGCGTCAGGTATAGAAACTGAGAGAACATCGCCGACGAGATCGTGAAGGCGACGATCTGCGCGCCCGTGAACGTGGGCTTCCGGAAGAGCCGCACGTCGAACATCGGCTCCTCCTGCCGCAGCTGCGAGACGACGAAAGCCGCAAGTGCGAGCGCGGCGCCTCCGAGGAGCCCGACCGTCCGGCCGCTGCTCCAGCCCCACGACTCGCCGCGCAGAAGCGCGAGCACGAGAGAGAAGAGCCCCGCGGTGAAGAGCACGAAGCCGATCGCGTCGAAGCCGCGGTGGCGCTCGTCCCGGGACTCGTGCAGGTACGCAAGGGAGCCGAGGATGCAGATCGCCCCGATCGGGACGTTGACGAAGAAGATCCAGCGCCAGCCGGCCCATTCCGTGAGCGCGCCGCCTACGAGCGGTCCGATCGCCACCGCGGCGCCGATCGTCGCGCCCCAGATGCCGAAGGCGGTGCCGCGCTCGCGGCCCTGGAACTCCTGCGAGAGGATGGCGAGCGAGACTGCGAACATGACGGCGCCGCCAACTCCTTGAAGGCCGCGCGCGAGGTTGAGGAAGAGCGGCGTGGTGGCGGATCCGCAGAGCGCCGAGGCCGCGGTGAAGAGCCCGACCCCGATGATGAACACGCGCTTCCGGCCGAGCCAGTCGCCGAGCGTCCCGGCGCTCAGCATGCAGGTCGCGAGCGTCAGGGCGTATGCATCGACCACCCATTGCAGATCGGTAAAGGTGGTGTGGAGCTCCTTCTGAATGTCGGGGAGCGCGACGTTGACGACCGTGATGTCCAGCAGGAGCATGAAAATGGCGAGACAGACGATGAGGAGCGCGCGCCATTTCCGGTCCATCGCTCTGAATCTATTCGAGAAGGACTCTGCTACGTTGATTCGAAAGGTGAGCGGCCATGGCGCTAACGCGACTGCTCCCACGCCCGCATCCGCGGGTGACGACCGATAGGGGACCTGCTCTGGCCCGCGTGATCGCATTCGCGAACCAGAAGGGAGGCGTCGCCAAGACGACGACCACCCTCAACCTCGGCGTGGCGCTCGCGGAGCAGGGAGCCAAGGTCATGGCGATCGACCTGGACCCGCAGGGGAACCTGACGATGTCCCAGGGGTGGAACCCCGACGAGATCGACCGCTCGATGTTCGACGTCCTCGTGCACCGGTTGCCGATCACCGAGATCGTCCGGACGCACGAGATCGACGTCGCGGTCGCCTCGATCGACCTCGCGGGCGCCGAGCTCGCCCTGTCGTCGATGATCGGCCGCGAGCGCGCGCTCGAGAAGGCGCTCCTGCCCGTACGCGAGTCGTACGACTGGATCCTCATCGACACGCCGCCCTCGCTCGGCCTGCTGACGATCAACGCGTTCGTCGCGGCCACGGGGGTCATCGTCCCGGTGCAGTGCGAGTACCTGTCGCTCCGGGGCCTCGTTCAGCTCGAGAACACGCTGACGATGATCCGCGAGAACCTGAACCCGACGGTCGAGATCCAGGGGATCCTGGCGACGATGTTCGACCGGCGCCTCCTGCACTCTCGCGAGGCGGTGGAGATCCTGAAGGAGAACTTCGGCGACCTCGTCCTGAACACGAAGATCCGCAAGACCATTCGCTATGCGGAGGCGCCGGTGAAGGGACAGTCGGTGCTGAAGTACGACCCGACCGGTGAGGCTGCGAGCATGTATCGCGATCTCGCCAAGGAGGTGCTGAATGGCGCGTCGGCGCGCCAGCATGCGTGAGGGCCCGCTCGCGGAGCTGTTCCGCGCGACGGAGGCTGCCCAGCGTCAGGCCGAGCAGGAGCCGGAGCGCGAGGCCGCGCCCGCGCCGCCGGCCGAGGAGCCTGACGAGCGGACCGTCGACCACGTCCCGAGCTGGGAGGAGGCTGCACGCGGCGAGGCCGAGACGCCCGCACCGGCGCCTCCGGATCCCCGCCCCGACCCGTTGCCGCAGCCCCCGACGCCGGATCCGAGGCCGCCGACTCCCACGCCGACGCCGGATCCGCCGCCGGACCCCTCGCCGCCCCGGATCAGGGCGGTGCCGCCGCCGCCCGCAGCCCGCTACGTCGAGCCGCTGCCCGAGCAGCCGGCCCGCCTGCACCGCGCGCCGCGGGGCGACGCCTACCTCGCAGTGATCAAGGTCGTCGGCGTCGGCGGCGCG
>DASSGL010000069.1:0-6385 GCA_035693525.1 Gaiellaceae bacterium
GGTCCTGTTCGACTGGGGCGACACGCTCATGCGCTGGGCGCCGGATCCCGACCTGCTCGAGGTCGGGCACGCAGCCGGGTTCGCGGCCATCGGGCGTGAGCCCGTCCGGGGAATCACGGCGCGCTTTCGCGAGGTCTATCTCACGAGCTTCTTCGAGCCGGGGGTCGTCGAGGAGATCGAGTACCCGGGACAGGTGCGGCGCCTGCTCGGCGAGTTCGACATCGAGGTGACGGACGAGGAGCTCGCCCTGTTCCTCGAGGCGGAGCACGCCGCCTGGCAGCCGGCTCGACAGCTTGCGTCGACGACGCACGCATTGCTCGAGTCGCTGCGCGACCGCGGGCTCAAGCTCGGGCTCGTGTCGAACGCCTTCGACCCGCCGGACCTGCTCCACCGCGATCTCGCGCAGCTCGGAGTGGCAGAGCGGCTCGACGTGGCGCTCTTCTCCTCCGAGGTCGGCCGTCGCAAGCCCGATCCCGCGATCTTCGAACGCGCGCTCGCTGCGCTCGGCGTCGCTCCCGGACGTGCGCTCTTCGTCGGCGACACCCTCTCGACCGACGTCGCCGGGGCGCGGGCGGTCGGGATGCTGACGTGCCTGGCCGTCTGGTTTCGTGCCGACGAGGACGGGTCGGCGCCCGAACCGGACTTCCGGGCGTTCACGCAGATGGACGTGCTGACGATCGTCCGTCGGCTCGCGTCGTGAGTCGCGACTCCGTTTCCGCAAGCACGCGGGAGGCAACAAGTCAAGTCTTGCGAGGCTCGCAGAACCGCATTCACAATTGACCGGGATGAGTGAGCTCACGCTCCCGCTGCCGCTTCGGCCCCAGGACGAGGTCGAGTGCCGTCGCTGCGAGGTGCACTGCGAGAAGGTCGTCTATCCGTCCGCGTGCCTGGAGCGGTCGTGTCCGTTCGTGTACGCGTACGAGGAGCACGGGCACACCTTCATGGGGTGCATGCAGAAGATCTTCGAGGCGGAGATCGACGCGGACATGCTTCGCGCGGCCGAGCGCAGGCGCGACGGCTTCGGCGCCGTGCGCGCGACGCGGCGGCCGCTGCCGATGTGCCACTCCGAGGTCGACGCCTGCTTCGCGCACCGTGGCGGCGAGCTCGGCTGCGTCAACCCGGAGTTCCACGAGCTGCCGGCGGGATCGCCGACGTTTCGCGTAATCGCGCGGCTGGCGGACTAGGTTCCACCACCGCCCGGAATGTGACCACGCCCGCGAGCGGCGCGATCGCCGAGAGCGCGAACGCGAGTCGCCACGAGCTGCCGGCGAGCGCGGCGAAGAGGGGCGGGACCGCGGCGGAGACGACGCCGAGCATCGTCTGCTGAAAGCCGATCGCCGCTCCGACGCGTCCGCCGGCCGCCGACTCCGCCGCGACCGCGACGGCGAGGCCGTTCCAGGAGAGCGAGACCACGCCGGCGACGACGAGCGCCGGCACGAGGACGGCGAGCGGAGCGTCGACGAAGGCTGCAACGACTGCGGTCGCGACGCCGAGCAGGACGCCCACCGTGCGGATGGGCGCGACGCGCGCGCGGATCCGGTCCGACCAGCGTCCGGACGCGATGCGGGCGCAGACGCCGAGGACGTTGATCCCCGCGAGGAGCGCTGCGGCGGCGCCGGTGTGGACGCCGCGATGCTCGTGAAGGAAGAGCACGAGGAATCCGGTGATCGCGACCTGAGCGGTCAGTAAGAGGCCGCTCCCGGTGCCGACGAGCCAGGCCTGGCGGTCCCGGAGCGGGGCGGTCACGTCGCCGAGCGCCGCGCCTCGCGCGGGCGCGTCGCGCATGAAGACGCTCGCGACGACTGCGCCCGCGAGGCACGCGCAACCCAGGACGACGAAGGCGAGCTTCGTGCCGCCGGCGCCGGCGATCCAGGGCAGCGCGGCCGCGGCGACCGCGCCGCCGATCGGGAGCGCGGTCTGGCGCACCCCGAGCGCCAGCCCGCGCTCGTTCGCCGGGAACCAGCCCATGACGGCTCGGCCGCTCGCGGCGTTGACGCTGGCGCCGAAGGCTCCCGCCACGAACAGCGTGAGCAGGAGCGCGCCGTAGGAGTGCGTCCAACCGGCCGCGAGGAGCGCCCCCGCCGCGCCGACGAGCCCGAGCGCGATCACGATCCGCTCGCTGAGGCGATCCGCGAGGAGTCCCCACGGCAGGAGCGTCACGAGCATGCCGAGGCCGACCGCGCCGAGGACGACGCCGATCTCGCCCAGCGAGAGCCGGTAGTGCGAGCGGAGCGCCGGCGCGAGCGCCGGGAGCCCTACCGCGACCGTCGCGAAGCTCGCTTGCGCGAGCGTGCCGGCCGCGAGGATGACCCAGCGGTAGCGCGTTCGTGAATCTCCTTTGCTTTGCGGACCTCGTTCGCGTCGGGGCCGCGGTTGTCGGGCCCTGACGTCTCGATCACAGCCGGCAGGTCTTGCAGGCGAGGATTGCCGAGGAAGACGCCGAGCTTCTCGCCGAGCAGCCCGTCGCCGATGTTCGCGTGGCGGTCCCGGTTCGAGCCGAGAGGGGCGGCCGAGTCGTTGAGGTGAAGTGCGCGCAGCCGGTCGAGGCCGATCGACTCGTCGAGCTCGTCGAGGGCGGCGTCGAACGCAGCCGGATCGGTCACGTCGACTCCCGACACGTAGAGATGGCAGGAGTCGAGGCAGACGCCGAGCCGAGGATGCCGATCGAGCCGTTCGAAGATCGTCGCCAGCTCGTCGAGCGACCGTCCGATCGTGCCGCCCGCGCCGGCCGAGTTCTCCATCAGGAGCCAGGTCTCGTCGGTGGCGAGGCCGAGAATGAGCTCCATCGCCGGCAGGACGCGCTCGAGCCCCGCCTCGAAGCCGGCGCCGAGGTGCGAGCCGATGTGGAAGACCACGCCGTCGGCGCCGATCCCGCGCGCGACCTCCATCGTGTTCTGCATGGCGGCGACCGACTTCTCGTAGACGTCGTCTTTCGGTGCCGCGAGGTTGCAGAGGTAGAGCGCGTGGCAGAGGACGTCTCCGAGCCCGGTCTCCGCGCGCCGCTCGCGGAAGCGCTCGAAGCTCGCCGGGTCGTGGTTCGTCGGCCGCCACGTCCGCGGGCTCTGCGTGAAGACCTGCAACGAATCGGCGCCGACCGCCTCGGCGCGGTCGACGGCCGTGTCAATGCCGCCGGCGGTCGAGAGATGCGCGCCGATCCTCATGACCGCAGCCACGCCTCGAGGCTCGACAGCTCGGCGTCGACGTCGCGCCTGACGGCGCGGGGGAGGGGAGCGAAGGGCTCGATCGTCACCGTCCCGCGCTTGTCGTAGCTCCAGCTGCCGGCGACCATTCCGTCGACGAGGAACGTCTGCGTGACGTCGCCGTTCTTCGCGATCACCGTCTTCCGCAGCTCCTCCGGGAGGACGCGGCGGCGATCGGCGTGGGCGAGCAGCGTGTTGTCCCACTTCGGCAGGAAGCGGACGGGTGCGGGCGTCTCGGCCGGTGGCAGCGGCGCGCGCGGCAGGTCGAGCAGCTCGCGTCCGTCCTCGTCGCGGAAGCGCCGCAACGGCTCGAGCGCTTCGAGCGCGTCGGCGAAGTCGGCGACGCGGAGCCCCGACCAGTCGGCGATGTCGGCCCTCGTCGAGGGCCCGAATGCGCCGAGGTAGCGGCGGACGAGCTCGGTGCGTGCCGCGAGCACGTCCAGCGGCTCCGGCTCGGGGTAGAGGTGGAAGACCGCACTCGGTCGCCCCCGCCACAAGGCGGAGTCCGGCGCGTGCAGCAGATGCGCGCGCCGCCGGAGCGCGTGGAAGATGCGGCGCCGCTCGTGGTCGTCGACGACGCCGTGCTCGTGCTCGAGATACGCGAGTCCCTCCTTGTGCGTCACCGGACCCCCGGCCGCGAGCTCGAGCACGCCCGCGAGCGCCTGTTGCGCACGCGCGAGGTGCGTCTCGTCGTACCACGTCGGCATGTCGCGGAGCGCGGTCCAGAAGATCGGGTAGTCGCGAGTCGTGATCAGGTGCAGCGTGCCGCGCATCACCGTTGGCTTCACCACCGCGCCGCTCCGCACCGCACGCTCCAGCGTCTCGCGCTTGAACCCGACGAGCCGCGACCAGAGCCCGATGTACGGCGACGGCGGCCACTGCGCCTGCAGGCCGGCGAGCCGCTCGATCGCGGCGAGCGGGGCGAGCTTCCGGCGCTCGAGGAGGAGCTGCCGCGCGAGCGTCGCGCGGTTCAGCTCCCTGAGCGTCAGGACGCGCTCTGCCACGGCACGCGGCGGAACTCGACCGAGCCGCCGTTCACGATCGCGTACTCGGCGAGGTTCTTCGGGCTCGGGTCGTCGTCGAAGCGGTCGTACGCGAAGCCGACCGAGCCGGGATTGACGTAGAGCGCGCCGTCGACGTAGCGCGCCCATTGCAGGTGCGTATGCCCGCCGGCGAGGAGGTCGGCGCCTGAGCCTCCCAGGATTCGCTCGGCCTCCGCGTCCGGCGTCTCGGGCAGGACGACGTCGTCGTACGAGCGCGGCGACCCGTGGAACGCCCGGAGCACGAAGCCGTCGGCGAGCTGGACGTCGAGCGTCGGCACGAAGCTCCGGATCTGGTCCAGGTGCTCGGCCGAGAGCTGCCCGAGCGTCCACGCGCGCCGCTCGAGCTGCTCCTCGTGCATCCACTCGGGCGAGTCCTCGGGCACCTCGAGCAGGAACGCGTCGGCGTTGCCGAGGATCACGGGCCAGCCGAGCTCCGCCAGCCGGTCGAGCACCTCTGCCGGTTGCGGCCCGCCCTGCACCGCGTCGCCGAGGCACACCACGCGTCCGATGCCGAGACGCTCGAGCTCCTCGACCACCGCCGCGAGCGCCGTGTCGTTGCCGTGGACGTCCGAGACGAGTGCGAGCGGCACGGCTCTACCATAGGCAGACGGTGGGAGTCAGAGTGAGAATGGCGCCGAGCCCGACCGGCGCGCTGCACATCGGCGGTGTCCGCACGGCGCTCTTCAACTGGCTGTACGCCCGCAATCACGGCGGGGAGTTCCTCGTGCGCATCGAGAACACGGACACGAGCCGCGAGGTGCAGGGCGCCGTCGAGCACGCGCTCGACTCGCTTGCCTGGCTCGGCCTCGACTGGGACCGCCCGCCGACGTTCCAGCTCGACCGCATCGAGGACTGCCGCCGCGTCGCCGAGCAGCTCGTGGCGGAGGGGAAGGCGTACGAGGACGACGGCGCGATTCGCTTTCGGATGCCGGACGAGGGAACGACGTCGTGGGTCGACCTCGTGCGCGGCGAGATCTCGTTTCCGAACGAGTCGCTCGAGGATCTCGTGCTCCTTCGCGCCGACGGGCGGCCGACGTACAACTTCGCCTCGCCGATGGAGGACGTGTGGGACGGGATCACGCACGTCATCCGCGGCGAGGACCACGTCTCGAACACGCCGAAGCAGATCAACATCATCAGGGCGGTCGGCGCAGAGCTGCCCGAGTACGCGCACGTGCCGAACGTCATGGGCCGTGACGGCAAGAAGCTCTCGAAGCGGCACGGCGCGACCGGCGTCGACGAGCTGCGCGCGGAGGGATACATCGCCCCGGCACTCCTCAACTTCCTCGCATTGCTCGGCTGGGCCCCGGACGGCGAGACGACGATCATGAGCCGTGACGAGCTCATCGACCGGTTCAGCCTCGAGCGCGTGAGCCCGAGCCCGTCGCAATTCGACTACGACAAGCTCGACTGGATGAACGGCGTCTACCTGCGCGCGCTGCCGGCGGACGAGTACGCCGACCTGCTGGCGCGGTATCTGCGCGAGCAAGGCTACGACTGGGACGAGCGGCTCGTCCGCGCCGCCGCGCCGCTCGTGCAGGAGAAGATCACGAAGCTCGGCGAGTTTCCCGCATTCGCGGGCTTCCTCTTCCACGACGTCGAGATAGACGTCGACGGAGACCGGAACGTCGTGGCGGCGGCGCGCGACGCGCTCGCGGAGCTCGAGCCGTTCACCGCGGAGTCGATCGAGACGGCCCTTCGCGCGGTGCTCGAAGGGCTAGGGCTGAAGCCTCGTCAGGGCTTCCAGCCGATCCGCATCGCCGTCACGGGGTCGAAGGTGTCTCCGGGCCTCTTCGAGTCGATCGAGCTGCTCGGCCGCGAGACGACGCTCGCGCGGCTCAACGCCGCCGCTGCGTCGGCAGGGACTTAGGCGGCGCCAGAGGGTCGAGGGCTCGCTGAAAGCGGAGCCAGGCGCGCCGCCTGAAACGCATCGTCGGCGTGGGCAGTTCCGGGGCGCGCTCCGTGTCTCGCCGACTCACGAGCGCCGCCCGCGACTCGTGTACTCAAGCATCTCACCAGGTAAACGAGGCCCGTCGGGGGCCGGATACGGGGAGACCGGGTCGTCTACACTTCCGCGACCATGGCGCCGGGGGGAGCCAGGCCGGTCGTGCTCGTCGTCGACGACGAACCGTCGATTCGACT
>DASSGL010000070.1:0-8240 GCA_035693525.1 Gaiellaceae bacterium
ACTGTCGGTCCCTATCCACCATGGGCGCTGGAGCTTTGAGAGGAGTCGTCTCTAGTACGAGAGGACCGAGACGAACAGACCTCTGGTGTATCAGTCGTCGTGCCAACGGCGCTGCTGGTTAGCCACGTCTGGATGGGATAACCGCTGAAAGCATCTAAGCGGGAAGCCCACCTCGAGATGAGAGCTCCCATCCCCTCGAGGGAGTAAGGGCGGTCGAAGACTACGACCTTGATAGGCGGCCGGTGCAAGCACGGCAACGTGTTCAGCCGAGCCGTACTAATTGCCCGAGGTCTTGATTTGAACACTGGTGTAGGGTCGCTATGGAGTTTTGAGGGTGTGCAGTGCTCGCTGCCCGCTCCCGCGCATCAAGCGCGGGAAAGCAGCCGAAAGCGGCGCGGCCCCTTTGACAGTTCGGCGGTCATACCGGCGAGGAAACACCTCTTCCCATTCCGAACAGAGAAGTTAAGCTCGCCAGGGCCGATGGTACTCGGAGGGCAACCTCCCGGGAGAGTAGGTCGCCGCCGATTCTTCTTCACGAAGGCCGTCCGAGAGGGCGGCCTTCGCCGTTTCAGCACCCGGCCCAAAGCCGGCGCGAGAGCTAGAGCGGCCGGCCGACGAGCCAGTGATGGCCGAACGGGTCGACCACGCGCCCCTGCCGCCAGCCATACGGCTGGTCCTCGATCGGGAACATGAATCGCGCGCCGGCGTCGACGGCCCGGGCCGCGACGGCGTCGGGATCGTCGACCACGAGACTCAACCGCACCGTCGTCGCACCCGCCGACTCCGGGCTCGGCGTGCCGAGATCGGGCGCCTCGCTCGCGAGGCCGACGCGGTTGCCGTCGATCTCGATCTCGGCGACCATCGCGCCGTTCGGGGCTACGACCCGCTCGCCCACCTCGACGGCTCCGAAGGCCGCCGTGTAGAAGTCAATCGCCGCCGGGACGTCGCGCACCGCGAGAAACGGGTAGAGCTCCGTCACAGCGGCAGCGTCAGGCTCTCGAGGTCGCGCGGGTAGTACGTCAGCCACTCGACTCCGTCGGCGGTCACTGCGACCGTGTCTGAGTGGCGGAAGCCGCCGAGCCCGCTCACGTAGAGGCCAGGCTCGACCGTGAACACCATTCCCGGGAGGATCTCGGTCTCGTCTCCGCGGTCGAGGAACGGGCCCTCGTGGTAGCGCAGCCCGATCGTGTGCCCGACGTGGTGGCGCCAGTTCTGCCACAGGTCGTGCTCGTCGTAATACGCGCGGACGCGGCGGTCGACCTCTGCACACAGAATGCCGGGCTCGATCGACTGGATCGCCAGGTCCTGGAGCGCCACCATGTGGTCGAACAGGCGCTTCTGCTCGTCGCTCGGCGGGCCGATCACCATCGTCCGCTCGAGCTCCGAGTGGTAGCCCCAGACCGGCGCCGTCGCGCCCGTGACGAGCACGTCGCCTGCCTCGAAGACGATGTTCCCCGGAAGGGCGTGCGGGAGTGCGGCGTTGCGTCCGATCTGACCGCGATACCCGGCGACCGCGCCGGAGAACCAGGGGCTCTGCGCGCGGTAGATCGGCCCGATCGCATCCAGCATCGCAGCCGTCGCCTCGTTGGAAGCGCGCGCCTCGACCTCGGTCTCGGACACGCCGACTCGCGTGTAGCGCTGCAGCAGCGTGTGCGCGAGATTCCCCCACTTACAGCTCTCGCGGAGTAGCGCGAGCTCAGCGTCGCTCTTCACCGCCATCTGATCCTCGACGGCGTCTGCGACGTGCGCCGGCGGCAGTCCGAGCTCGGTCAGCGATGCTCCGCGATATCCGAACACCCACGGGTACCCGTCGTGATCGGCTCCCAGCGGAACGCCAACACCGACGGCGCCGAGAAGCTCGACGAGAGCTTCCGTCGGATGGCGCTCGCCCGGATACTCGTCGTAGTGAGCGACCTCCGAGACGGCTGCGTTCGCCTCTGCATGCTCCACCTCGAGGCGCGGCACGAGCATGCCGCCACGGCCGTGGCGCGCCAACACGAACGCGATCGGCCGCTCCGTCGGGATGAACACGAAGCCCGTGTAGTAGGCGACGTAATGGGGGTCGAAGAGCACGCAACCCGACAGGCCGCGCCGCTCGAGGATCGCGGCGAGCGATTCCCGCCGCGCCGCGAACTCCTCGGCGGCGATCCTCACGCCGCCTCCGTGCGCACCTTGTCCCGCCACTCCGGGTCGAGCGCACGCAGCCGCCGTACGCGTTCCTCGACCTTCGGATGCGTGACGAAGAGCGCGGCGATCCCCTCCTCGATGAACGGGTTGATCGTCCACAGCGGCTCGGTGGCCGGCGACGCCTCGAACGAGACCAGCTCCGCCGCCTGCTCGAGTCGCAGCAGCGCGTCGGCGATCCCGTGCGGCGAGTCGCAGAGCTCGGCTGCGCGGCGGTCCGCCTCGAACTCGCGTTTCGGAGAGATGAGCACGTGTACGCACGCCGCCGCGATCGGCGCAAGCACGAAGAGCAGGGCGCGCGAGAGGAAGCCGCCGATCCTGCTGAACTCGATCATCGACGCGGCGAGCACGACGACCGCCGTCTGCAGGGCGACGTCGCGGTGCTTCACGTGGGCGAGCTCGTGTGCGATGACGCCTTCGAGCTCCGCCGGTGGGCATGCCGCGATGCAGCCAGAGCTGAGGCCGATCGACGAGACCATCGGCCCGCGGCCGGTCGCGAGCGCGAGCGGCATCCCGTCGGGGATCAGGTAGAGCTTCGGCTTGACGATTCCCGCGCGCGCCGCGAGGCGTTCGACGGTGGAGTGCAGGAGCGGCGCCTCGGCGACCGGCAGCTCGCGCGCCCGAACCATCCCGAGCACGACGCGGTCGAACGTCCAGTACGCCCCGCCGACGAGCAGCAGGCCGCAGAAGACGAAGATCGAGAGCAGGCGCACGCCGTCGACGGACCAGCCGATGAAGGCGAGCACACCGCAGACGGCGATGGCAAGGCACCAGGCCTTGATGAGGTTACGGACCGCGACGAAGCGCACTACGTATCGTCGGAATCGGGCCCACGACCGTTCGGCCCGTCGTCATCGAGCAGCCCTCTCGGGGGCCAGTCCTCGCTCGCCTGCGCATCGCACCGGCTCGAACAGTGGAGCGATGCGATGTTCTGCAGCGGGACGAGGATGTGCCCGTTCAGCTCGATGTGGGCGACCTCGTCCACGTAGCAGTATGCGGTGAGGACGCCCTCCTGGTATTCCCCGCCGAAGAGCGCCACCTCGACCTGCTCACCCTTGTACTTGCCTGTGTAGTCCTCCACCCGCGTACTCAGTCTATCGGCCTCCACGCACCGCCCTCGTGGACGCAGCCCCAGATCTCGCAGTTCGCGACGACCGGCAGCGCGACGCCGAGGACGGCCGCCTGGACCCGGCGCATCGAGCCGCCGTGGGTCACCACGAGGACGCGTTCGGACGGGTGCCGCTCGGCGATTCTCCTCACCGCCTCCAGGATCCGCTCGCGGTGCTCCTCGCGTGTCTCCCCCTGGAAGGCGACCGCAGCGCGTTCGCCGGGCGTGAGGCCCTCCCAGCTGCCCCAGTTGCGCTCGCGGAGGGCCGGCTCGATCACGACCGGAAGCCCCAGCCTAGCCCCCAGGATGTCTGCCGTTTCCCTCGCTCGGGCGAGATCGCTCGCGTAGATCGCCGCGACGCCATCGTCCGCCAGCCGGTCGGCCAAGGCCGCAGCCTGACGGCGCCCGAGGTCGTTCAGCACCTGGTCGGTGTGCCCCTGAAGCCGGCCGGACGCGTTCCAGTCGGTCTCTCCGTGACGGACGAGCAGAAGCGTGGTCATGTGTCCTCGCTTCGCTTTTACCTCACGATGCGGAGGGCGCCGAGGGACGCCGCTAGTGTTGGCCGCCGTGGATCTGGGGCTACGCGATTCGGTCTGCCTCGTCACAGGCTCGACGGGCGGCATCGGCCTCGAGGTGGCCCACCTGCTCGCCGCGGAAGGCTCCCGAGTCGTGACGTGCGGCCGGGGCGAGACGGCGCCCGGGGTGGGCGAGTCACTACACGTGTCGGCGGACCTCGGTCGCTCAGGCGAGCCTGAGCGCCTCGTGCGCGAGGTCGAGAACGCATTCGGCGGGGTCGACGTACTCGTCAACAACGTCGGCGCCGCCTATCAGCGCTCGTTCGACGAGGTCACGGACGAGCAGTGGCAGGAGCTCTGGGACGTCAACGTCATGAGCTACGTGCGCACGATCCGCGCCGTGCTGCCCACGATGCGCGGGCGCCGCGCCGGCACGATCGTGAACGTGTCGTCGACCGCGGGGAAGCGCCCCTCGGCGTCGATGCCCGACTACTCGGTGACGAAGGCCGCCGTCCTCTCGCTTTCGCGGCTGATTGCGGACGTGTATGCGAAGGACGGCATTCGCTGCAACGCCGTGACGCCCGGTCCGACGGCGACGGCGGCCTGGCTCGGCGACGGCGGGCTCGCCGACCAGCAGGCGAGACGGACCGGGAAGTCCAAGGACGAAGTGCTCGCCGCCGTCGGCGCCGGCCGACCGCTCGGCCGCCTCGCAGAGCCCACCGAGATCGCAGCGGTCGTCGCCTTCCTCTGCTCGCCGCGCACGAGTTATGTCACCGGCGCCGCGTGGAGCGCCGACGGAGGAACCGTCCCGATCATCATCTAGGCTGGCTCAAGGATGCCGGAAGTCGCCGGTCGGGTTGCTGACGCCTTCGCGAGCCTCGTGCGCGAGCACGAGGAGCGCTGGCTGTCGCCGCTCGCGGTCAGGTCGTACGAGTCGCTTGGCCGGGAGCACGCGGAGGAGGAGTGCCGGCTGCGGACGCCGTTCCAGCGCGACCGCGACCGGATCGTCCACTCGAAGGCGTTCCGCCGGCTTCGCCACAAGACGCAGGTGTTCGTCGATCCCGAGGGCGACCATTTCCGCACCCGGTTGACCCACACGCTCGAGACGGCGGGCATCGCACGCGGCGTGGGACGCGCGCTGCGCCTGAACGAGGATCTCGTCGAGGCGGTCGGCCTCGGGCACGACCTCGGGCATCCGCCCTTCGGGCACGCCGGTGAGCAGGCGCTGGACGAGGTCGTGCGCGAGCGCGGCGGCCCGGGGTTCAGGCACAACGAGCACTCGCTGCGCGTCGTCGAGAAGCTCGAGCGCGACGGGCGCGGACTGAACCTCACCTGGGAGGTACGCGACGGCGTCCTGAAGCACACCGGTCCCGCCGAGCCCGAGACGCTCGAGGGCAAGATCGTGCGCGTGGTCGACCGCGTCGCCTACATCAACCACGACATCGACGACGCGATCCGTGCCGGCATCCTCCGGGCGGAGGATCTCCCGCGTGACGAGATCGCGATCCTCGGGGACACCGGCTCGCGCCGCATCGACACGCTCGTGCACGATCTGGTCGAGACGTCCGCGGCTGCGGGCGACATCGCCCAGAGCGACGAGGTCGGCAGTGCGATGCTCTCGCTCCGCTCCTTCATGTTCGAGCGCGTCTATCTGGAGCAGGAGCACGCGCCGATTCGGGCCACGATCCGGCGCATCTTCGACGATCTCGTAGATGTGCGCGGTCTCGATCTCGAGCAGGCAACGGACTATCTCGCAGGCATGACCGATCGGTTCGCGCTCGGTTACTGATGGCGCGCATCAAGGACAGCTCCGTCGAGGCGGTGAAGGCAACGGCGGAGATCCTCCCGCTCGTCGAGGATTACGTCCGGCTCCGCAAGGCGGGTGGGACGTACAAGGGACTCTGTCCGTTCCATCAGGAGCGCACGCCGAGCTTCACCGTCACGCCGGCGCGCGGGACGTTCAAGTGCTTCGGCTGCGGCGAGGGCGGCGACGCGATCACGTTCGTCGAGAAGATCGAGCAGGTCGACTTCATCGGCGCGATCGAGTCGCTCGCGAAGCGGTTCGGAGTGCAGCTCGAGTACGAGGAGATCTCGGCGGAGGCCGATCAGGCGCGGCGGCGGCGCGACCGGCTCACGAAGCTGCTCGAGCGCGCGACCGTGTTCTACGAGCGGCTGCTGTGGGAGAGCGAGCAAGGCCGCTTCGCCCGGGAGTACCTCGCGTCGCGAGGCCTGGACGAGGCGATCTGCCGCACGTTCCGCCTCGGCTATGCACCGGGCGGACCGACGTTGACGGGGCGCGCCGCGCAGGACGACTTCAGCCGCGACGACCTCCTGGCGGCCGGGCTCGCCAACCGGCGAGGCAACGATTACTTCAACCGCAGGCTGCTCTTCCCGCTCGCCGACGCGCGCGGCGTCGTGCGCGGCTTCCAGGCGCGCAGGCTCCACGACGACGACCCGCTCCAGGCGAAGTACGTCAACTCTCCCGAGAGCGACCTGTTCAAGAAGGGCGACCTGCTGTACGGCCTGCACTCGGCGCGGGCTGCGATCGCGAAGCAGGATCGTGCTGTCGTCGTCGAGGGAAACACCGATGTGCTTGCGCTGCGGCAGGCGGGCTTCGAGCCGGTCGTCGCGTCGATGGGCACGGCGCTGACCGAGCGCCAGCTGCGCGAGCTCAACCGGTTGACGAAGAAGCTCGTGCTCTGCTTCGACGCCGACGCCGCGGGTCAGGACGCGACGCTCCGCGGCATGGAGCTCGCGGTGGGGCAGGGATTCCACGTCGAGATCGTCGCGCTTCCACGCGGTACCGATCCCGCCGACGACCCCGCGGCCTTCGAGCGCCACCTGCACGCAACCGTGAGCTACCCGGTGCATCGCGTGCGTCTCGAGCACGAACGTGCCCGAGACCGGCAGAGCGCATTCGCGTCGATCAGGACGTTCCTGAGCTCGATTCCCGACTCGCCGGAGCGGCAGGACGCGCTGCGTCTCGCGGCCGATCTGCTCGACCTGCCCCCTGAGACGCAGGCCGGGCTCGCAGCAGCCCGCGGCAGCTCGCGGTCGTCCGGCGCCGTGTCGCCGCGGCTGCTCGACGCAAGCGGGCGCTTGGAGCGGAGGGCACTCGCCGGCGTCGCGGCGCACCCGGAGCTTCTGCGCGTGCTCGACGAGCTCGGCGAGGACCACTTCGTCGACGTGTTGCACCGCCGGGCGCGCGCACATCTGCTGGGGCGCGAGCCGGCCGACGGCGAGCTGACGCCGTTGCTCGCCGAGCTCTACGCACTCGCCGACGAGGAGGAGATCGACGGAGCGACCGCGCGGCAGCTCTTGCTGCGGCTTCGCCAGCGTCGCCTCGAGGAACAGCTGCGCGCGGCTCCCGGCGAGCAGCGCAAGCCTCTCGCGGAAGCGGTCGCCGCGCTTCGCGAGGAAATCGAGAGGCTGGCTACAATGGCCGCCGCCGATCCCCGGTAGCTCAATTGGCAGAGCATCCGGCTGTTAACCGGAGGGTTGTTGGTTCGAGTCCAACCCGGGGAGCTACAGGCGTCTGACGGTGGCTGCTGGAGGACCGAGCCCACAAACGGGCAGGCCCTCCAGCTCGAAGTCAACCCATGAGGTGGATCGTGTCGTCGCTGAAGCGGTCGTTGCTCCGGCGAGTCACGGAGATCACGCTTCCGCGCGCGCCTTCGTAGCTGCCCGTGCCGCCGACGATCGCGATTCTCGTGATTCGGCCCTCCCCGCGCACGGTCGTGATCCCGGCGAGCTGACCGCCTTTGAGCCCGAACGTTCCGTAGCACGTCGATGCCCCTGCTCCGGAGCCGCCCTCCGTCACCGTGCACGTCGCGCGCAGCGTGCCTGCGCGTTTTCCGTCGGTGGTCCAGAGGCTGCTCGTCAACGTGAGGGAGTCGCCCTGGGATGGTGGCCGGTCTTGACCTCCGAACGGCGGGTTGTCGACGAAGTGAAAGGACTCGCCCTTCTCGACGAGGCGGAACGTTGTCGCGCTGGTATGGCTCGTCGCCGCAACTCCCACAGCGGTCAAGGCGCCCACACCGAGGATGCCGCAGACGATGAAGAGAACTCGTTTCATCGAGCTCTTCCTTTCCTCGATTGCAGAGGCACCGGAGTCTGAGCCGCACATGCCGCACGGTCAAGACCGGCCGGTCGGGCGCCTCGGATGCCGTTTGATCCGCGATCCTGTCGGACATGCCCGACCGCAGGCGCTCCTGGAAGACCGACTCGCAGTGGCTTCGGCTCGCGTTGACGGCGACCGGCCTCGGGGTCTCGCTCATCGTCGCCTCGGCCGCGGCGTGGAAGTCGAGCCCGGTGGTCTACGTCGGAGCGAGCCTTGCGTTCGTCGGCCTGTACATCGCGTGCGCCGTGCTCGTGCTGCCGCTGCCGCTGCCGCCTCTGCTCTCCGAACGGCGAAACAGAGCTTTCCGTCGGCG
>DASSGL010000071.1:0-13718 GCA_035693525.1 Gaiellaceae bacterium
GCGCTGTACTCGGCGACGTTGTTCGTCGCGACGCCGATCTTCTCGCCATGCGCGGCCAGCACGGTTCCGTCCTCTGCCTCGAGCACGTAGCCGTATGCCGCGGGGCCCGGGTTGCCGCGCGCGCCGCCGTCGGTCGAGAGGCGCGCCTTCACGAGCTCGCGTCGACGAGCGGGTAGAGATCGAACGCGACCTCCTCGTACGGATGGGCGTCCTTCAGCGCACGCACGACCTCGGCCGTCCGCTCGGTCGGAACGACCGTCTCCACCCGCAGCTCGGGCACGCGTTCCTCCCTCCCCACCTCGCCGATCGTGGGCTCGGCTCCCTCGCTCGGCAGAAACGTGCCGGTGCCGGCGGCATACCACGAGCAGCGCTCGTACTCGCCGATCCGGCCCGCGCCTGCGGCGAAAACGGCGTCGCGCGTCGCATCCAGTGCACTCTCCGGCACGAACCAGACGAGCTTGTGCTGCCTCGGCGAGCTCACGCGCGCCAGTATCGCTTACTGCTGGTGTCTGACTCCGCCGAAGGCGGTGTCTGACACCCGCTGGTGTCTGACTCCGCCGAAGGCGGTGTCTGACACCGCTTTTGCCTACGAAGCGTTATCTATCTGGGCGCGCTGGAGGCGCCCCGAATAGTCGACGTAGATCGACTTCCACTCGGTGAAGACGTCGAGCGCCGCCTGGCCCGCCTCGCGATGGCCGTTGCCCGTGTCCTTCGTTCCGCCGAACGGCAGATGCACCTCGGCTCCGGTCGTGCCGGCATTCACGTAGGTGATGCCCGTCTGCAGGTCGCGCATCGCCCGGAACGCGCGGTTGACATCGCGCGTGAAGATCGAGGACGAGAGCCCGTACTTGATCCCGTTCGCGACGCGCACGGCCTCGTCGAAGTCGCGCACCTTGATCAACGCAGTCGTGGGACCGAAGATCTCCTCCTGGGCGATGCGCATCTGCGGGTCGACGTCGCCGAAGATCGTCGGGCGGTAGAAGAACCCCTTCGCGAGGTCGCCCTCCGTCGCGATCTCGCCGCCGGTGAGAAGGCGCGCGCCTTCGTCCCGGCCGATCTTCGTGTACGAGTCGATCTTCTCGATCGCAGCGCGGTTGATCACGGGGCCGACGTCGGTCTCGTCGTCCCAGCCCGCCCCGAGGCGCATGCGCTCGGCCCGCTCTACGAGTCGCGACTGCAGCGCGTCGTAGACCTTCTCGTGCACGATCACGCGCGACGCCGCGGTGCAGCGCTGACCCGACGTGCCGAAGGCCGACCAGACGATTCCTTCGACGGCGAGGTCGAGGTCCGCGTCGTCGAGGACGACGATCGCGTTCTTGCCTCCGAGCTCGAGGTGCACCTGCTTGAGGAAGTCCGCCGCTGCCTTCGTGACTGCGACGCCGGTCTCGCGGGAGCCGGTGAACGTGATCACCGGGACTCCGGGATTCCGCACGAGCGCAGCGCCCGCCGTCTCGCCGTACCCGTGCACGACGTTGACGACGCCCTCGGGCACACCGGCCTCGTCGAGCAGCTCGACGAATCGCTGGCCGAGCAGCGGCGTGTCCTCGGCCGGCTTCAGCACGACCGTGTTACCGCAGACGAGCGCAGGCGCGATCTTCCACGACGGGATTGCGATCGGGAAGTTCCACGGCGTGATGGCGCCGACGACGCCGACCGGCACGCGCACCGACATGTTGAACTTGTTCTGCAGCTCCGACGGCGTGGTCTGACCCCACAGCCGGCGGCCTTCGCCGGCCATGTAGTAGGTCATGTCGATCGCCTCCTGGACGTCCCCGCCGGCCTCGGCCCTCACCTTGCCCATCTCGCGGGTCATCAGATCCGTGAGTGCGGGCTTCTCGCGCTCGAGCACCTGCGCGAAGCGGAAGAGGATCTCGCCGCGCCGCGGCGCCGGAACGAGCCGCCACTCCTCGAAGGCGGCCTGGGCCGTCTCGACCGCGCGGTCGACGGCAGCGGCGTCGGCCTCCGGGACGCTTCCGAGCATCTCGCCCGTCGCCGGGCTCGTGCTCTCGAGGCTTTTCGTCGTCGTCGCCATCGAGGACGAGGGTACTGATAGCGCGGCGGCCGCCGCTCCGGCTAATCGGGCGGGTCGGTGTTCGGAAAGGTGCCGGGGATGCGCGGCCGCCGCCGGTCGCGGGTCTCGCGCTTCTCGATGAACTCGGGTGCGGCCTTGCCCGCGCGACGGTCGGAGCCCTCGCGACGGTCGATGATCACCGTCACGTTCGGGTTGTCCTTGTAGTACTCGACCATCTTGTCGTAGAGCTCGTCGGCGAGCTCGCGCGGGATCACGCAGTAGATCATCCTTCCTCGGATTGTATGGAGGCGGTCGGAACGCGCTAGGTGCGCGTTACAACCGAGCGATCTCAGGGACCAGACGACCTTGGTCCTCGACGTGTGCGTTCCACGCCTTGAACGTCTCCTCGAGCTCGTCCAGCTCGTGCCCGCGGCGTTCGAGCCGCACGGGCTGCGCCGACTCGGGACTGACGCGGTACTGGTACCACGAGAGGTCCCACGCGACCGTGACCGCGATCTCGCCGGCGTCGCCCGAGAGCGGCATGATGCTCGCCTTCGGCTCGCCGAGGCTCTTCGCGATACCGCCGACGGTACGGCGATACGTGCTGCCGTTGAAGAGGTCGGCCGCCTCGAGCAGTGCGAGCTCGTCCTCCGAGAGCCGGCGCAAGATCGGCTCGGGCGGCGTCACCGGGTCTGCGATGGTCGAACGCCGCAGTCCGAGAAACTCGGGCAGCCCGCGTCCGCGTCGCCGCCGGCGCCGCTCCCCCGGAATCGTCGGCGTCGTCGGCGTCCCTTCCTTCAGCCAGCCGTGCTCGAGTGCGATCTCCTGGCAGAGCGGGCACACGTCGACGAGCTCGGCGCCCTCCTCCGGTGCGAACCGCACTGCGCGCTCTCCCATCAGCAGCGTCCGCTCGCAGATCGCGCAGACGCGCATCGCTGCAACTTTCGTCACGCGCATGGGCGCGACTATAGCCCCCGCTCTTGCGCAGACCTCTCCCGCGCGGCTAGTGTCTTCTTACATGTGTGTTTTACACATAGAGCAGCGATGAGGCCGGGACCGCGCTCACGCAGGCACCACGCCGGACGCTGGCGTGTCTTCGCGCGCGTCGAGCGGTTCACCGAGCCGGCTTTGCTCCTCCTCCTCCGCGAGCGGCCCGGGCACGGCTACGACCTGCTCGAGCGGCTGCCCGAGCTGACCGGCGAGCAGCGCGTCGAGATGGGCAACCTCTACCGGCTGCTGCGCGCGCTCGAGGAGGAAGGCCTCGTGACCTCCGAGTGGGACGAGAGCTCACCGGGCCCGGCGAAGCGTCGCTACGCGATCACGGAGCAGGGCGCGCAGCTCCTCGACCAGTGGGCCGAGGCGCTGCGACGCTCGCAGGAACGAACGGACCGTTTTCTCGCTCGATACGACGAGAGGAGGTGACAGTGCACCACCATCGGCATCACTACGGCCGCGGCCGGATCCACTTCCGCGGCCCGTTCCCGAACAGGCTCGACCTGCTCGAGCGCCTCGAGAACTACCGCCGCGACCTCGAGCAGGAGCTCGCAGACGTCTCCGACGTGATCGAGCACCTGCGCGACCGCGAGCAGCAACAGCAGGCGCAGCCGGTCGAGCAGGCGTAACGCGTTCTCGTGCAACCTGGTTGCACAGCAACCAGGTTGCAGGGAACCTCTTAAGCCTTCGCTGCCTCGCGCTCCTGCTTCGTCGCCTCGATGATCTTCTGCGCGACGTGCGCCGGAACTTCTTCGTAGCGCAGGAAGTGCATGTGGTAGTCGCCGCGTCCACCGGTCATCGAGGTCAATGCCTGCGAGTACGTGAGGATCTCGGCGAGCGGCACCTCTGCCTTGATCGTCGTCATGCCGGCGCTCGGCTCCATTCCGTGCAGGCGGCCGCGGCGTGAGTTCAGGTCGCCGTTCACCGCGCCGACGGACTCGTCGGGCACGGTCACCTCGAGATCCATGATCGGCTCGAGCAGCACCGGATCGGCCTTCGCGTAGGCCTCCTTGAACGCCATCGAGCCCGCGATCTTGAACGCCATCTCGGACGAGTCGACGGTGTGCATCATCCCGTCGACGAGCGTCACGCGGACGCCGTACACGGGCGCGCCCGCGAGCTCGCCGTGCTCCATCGCCTCGCGCACTCCCTTGTCGACCGCCGGCCGGAAGCCCTGGGAGATGACGCCGCCGACGATCTTGTCGACGAACTCGTAGTCGGCCTCGCTCTCGCCGTTCTGAAGCGGCTCGATCACGATCTCGCAGTCGCCGAACTGTCCGCGGCCGCCTGTCTGCTTCTTGTAGCGATGCCGCGCGCGGGCCTCCTTGCGGATCGTCTCCTTGTACGGGACGCGCGGCGGGTGGAGCTCGACGTCGACGTTGAAACGGCTCCTCAGCCGGTCGACCGCGACCTCGACCTGCATCTGGGTGAGCCCCGAGAGGAGCTGCTCGGCCGTCTGCGGATCGCGTCGGAGCGACAGCGTCGGGTCCTCCTCCGAGAGGCGACGGAGCCCCTGCGCCATCTTCTCTTCGTCGCCTTTCGCTTTCGGCGTGATCGCGAAGCTCATCACCGGCTCCGGGAAGTCGATGTGCGGCGGCTCGACCGGCACCTCGTGGTCGACGAGCACGTCGCCCGTGACGACGTCCTTCAGCTTCGCCACGGCGCCGAGGTCGCCGACGCAGAGCGACTCGACGGCCTCGTTGTCCTTGCCGTTCAGCAGGAGGATCTGGCCGAGCCGCTCCTTGGCGTGGGTGCGCGGGTCGACAAGCGTCGTGTCGCCGGTGATCGGCCCCGCGAGGACGCGGAAGCAGCTGATGCGGCCGGCGAACGGGTCGGCGATCGTCTTGAAGACGAAGACGGCCTGCTTCGCGTCGCCGAACTCGATCGTCGTCCCCTTCTTCGCGGGCGACGGGACGCCCTCGACGAGGAGATCGAGCAGAGCGGTCGTGCCGAGATTCTTCGTCGCGACACCGCAGGCCACGGGATAGAGCTCGTCGCGGGTGACCGCGTCCTTCAGCGCATTCGCGACATCCTCCGCCGGCAGCTCCTCGCCGTCGAGGTAGCGCGCCATCAGGTCCTCGTTCGTCTCGACGACGGCGTCGAGGAGCTTCTCGCGGTGCTCTTGCACCAGCTCGGCCATCGACTCCGGGATCGGCTGCGGGCCGCCCTCCTTGCCGCCCGACGGATCCAGGTACGCGCACATGTGCAGCAGGTCGACGATGCCGGTCACCTCGTGCTCGGCCCCGATCGGCAGCTGGATCGCGACGCAGCGGTCGGAGAGCTGCGCGCGAACGGCCTCGAGGACGCGGAAGAAGTCCGCGCGCTCTCGGTCGAGCATGTTCACGAAGACGACGCGCGAGAGGCCGTACTCGTCCGACCGCCTCCACACGCGGGTCGTGTTCACCTCGACCCCCATCACGGCGCTCACCACGACGAGCGCCCCCTCGGCGATCCTCAGCGCAGCGAACGTGTCGGCCTGAAAGCCTGCGTCGCCCGGGCAGTCGATGATGTTGATCTTGCGGTCGTGCCAGTCGACGTGCAGGAGCGCGCCCGAGAGCGACATTCGGCGCTTGTGCTCGTCGTCGTCCCAGTCCGCTGCCGTCGTGCCGGCCTCGACCGTCCCGAGCCGGTTCGTCTTTCCCGCCTGGAAGAGCATCGCCTCGGCCAGCGAGGTCTTCCCGACCCCGCGATGCCCGACGACGGCGATGTTTCGGATCTTTCCAGGGTCGGTCACTGCAGGCACGGGCTCGTCCTCCTGAATCTCGGTCTCGGGGAGAGAATTCTACGGTTATGCAGGCGTCAGCCCGACCCCGAGGCGCCGTCAGGTCTCGAGCCCTGCTCTCGCCGGCGAGCCGGCGAGGCGGGCCTTGAGGCGGAGGATCGCCTTCGTGTGCAGCTGGGAGACGCGGGACTCGGTGACGTCGAGCACTTCGCCGATCTCGCGCAGCGTCAGCTCCTCGTAGTAGTAGAGGGTGATCACGAGCTTCTCGCGCTCGGGCAGCCGTGCGATGGCGTCTGCGATCGCTTCCTTCGTCTCGGTCAGCGAGAGGGAGCCTTGAGGGTCCGGCGCCTCGGTGTCCTCGACGGTGTCGATGAGCGACACCTGGTCTCCGCCGTCCGAGACCGTCCAGAGCTCGTCGAGTGCGGCGATCGAGGAGCGGGCGATGTCGGTGAGGCTCTGCTCGAGCTCGTCGACGGTGATCCCGATCTTCTCAGCGATCTCCTCGTCGGTCGGCGCGCGGCCGATCTTCGCTTCGAGCGCCGCGATCGCACGCTCGATCTCCCTGGCGCGGGAGCGCACCGAGCGCGGCACCCAGTCCATCGCGCGGAGCTCGTCGATGATCGCGCCCTTGATCCGCGCGATCGCGTAAGTCTCGAACTTGACGTCGCGGTCGGGCTCGTAGCGCTCGATCGCGCCGATCAGGCCGAGCAGCCCGTAGGAAACGAGATCGTTCTCGTCCACGTGCGCCGGCAGCCCGCTGCCGAGGCGCCCGGCGACGTACTTGACGAGCGGCGCATAGGTGAGGATCAGCCGGTCGCGGAGCGCCCGGTCGCCGGTCTTGCGGTACTGCAGCCACATGCTTTGAGTCTCGTCGGCCCGGCTCACCGCTAAGAGAATACGGCGTGACCCCGACTTTTCCTCAGCGACGGAGCGCCGACAGGGCGAGGGAGCCGAGCCAGAGCGCGAGAGCGAGGGCCGCGACGGCGACGATCAGCCTGCCGGCGCCGCCTCCCGATCCCGCGAAGGCCGCGACCGACACGAGGACGAGCGCGAGCGCCAGGACGAGGAAGAGCCCGCCGAGCGCCCGCCGCTGCACGGGCGAAGCCTACGGCCCGGCTCCGGCGGCGCGGAGGGTGCCGATCCGCGGGGCTACAATCCTGCGGAGCCCAGGGGCGTAGCTCAGTTGGTAGAGCGGCGGTCTCCAAAACCGTAGGCCGGGGGTTCGAGTCCCTCCGCCCCTGCAATGCGGTCGCGTCTCGCAACCAGGCTTCAGCCTGGTTGCAGTCGTTGCTTTGCTCCTGCGGTGCTACGACTGCAACCCGCCTGAAGGCAGGTTGCCGGAGCTCTTCGCAACCCAGGCTTCAGCCTGGTTGCAGTCGTTGCTCCGCTCCTGCGATGCTACGACCGCAACCTGCCTGAAGGCAGGTTGCCGGACCTACGACACCGACAGGACCGCGGCGCCTCGGATGCGGCCGGCGCGGAGCCGATCGAGCGCGGTCTCGGCCTCGGCGAGCGGGACGACCTCGACGGCGGTGCGGATCGGCTCGTCGCGAACCGCGCCGAAGAGCTCTTCGCCGTCGCGGCGGGTCAGGTTCGCGACCGAGCGTAGGACACGCTCGCCCCAGAGGAGCTCATAGGAGAAGGACGGGATCGGGCTCATGTGGATGCCGGCGCAGACCACGGTGCCGCCCTTCGCGAGACTCGCGAGCGCCTCGGGGACGAGCTCGCCGGCCGGCGCAAAGATGATGGCGGCGTCGAGCTCCTCGGGGCGCTCTCCCACCGCGCCCGCCCAGACCGCGCCGAGCTCGCGCGCGAACGATTGCGCAGCCTCGTCGCCGGCGCGCGTGAACGCGAGCACGCGCCGGCCCTCTCGCTCCGCCAGCTGGGCGACGATGTGCGCCGACGCTCCGAAGCCATAGAGCCCGATGTTCGCCGGGTCGCCTGCGAGCCGAAGCGCGCGGTAGCCGATCATGCCGGCGCAGAGAAGCGGCGCGAGCTCGACGTCCGAGGGACCGCTCGGCAGCGGAAAGCAGTACCGCGCGTCGGCCACGACCTCGTCGGCGTACCCGCCGTCGAGCGTGTAGCCGGTGAAGAGCGCGTTGTTGCAGAGGTTCTCGCGGCCGCTCACGCAGTACCGGCACTCGCCGTCGGTCCAGCCGAGCCACGGTACGCCGACGCGGTCCCCGGGCGCGAAGCAATCGACGCCGTCGACCACCGTTCCGACGATCTGGTGCCCGAGGACGAGCGGCAGCTTCGGCTCCGTGAGCTCGCCGTCGCGGATGTGGAGATCCGTGCGGCAGACGCCGCACGCCTGTACCCGGATCCGCACCTGTCCCGGCGAGGGCTCGGGCGCCGCGATCTCGGCCGCCCGCAGCGGCGTGCCCGGCGCATCGAGAACCATTGCCCGCATCCACGTATTAGAGCGCGTCGAGTGCGAGCTGCTGGTAGGCGGCGAGCCCGGAGACTCCGACGCCCACGAGACGAAGCGCACCGGGACGGTCGTGGAGCCCGCGATCGAGCAGCCGGCAAGCGAGCTCCGCGATCTGCGCCGAGTCGTCGATGCCGACGTCGAGGGACGTGGAGCGGCTGCGGATCGAGAAGTCGGCGTAGCGCAGCTTTGTCGTGACCGTGCGGGCCGTCTGTCCCGTCTTCTGCAACCGCTCGGCGAGCTCGCGTGCCATCGCCCGCAGCTCGTCGTGGAGCCGCTCGCGGTCGACGAGGTCGCGCTCGAACGTGTTCTCGACGCTGATCGAGATGCGCTCCGCCGAGAGTTCGAGCCCACGCGGGTCGATTCCCTTCGCACGATCACGCAGGAGGGTGCCGACGCTGCCGGGCAGGAGGCGCCGCAGATCCGCGTCGCTCAGGGCCGCGAGCGCGCCGACCGTGTGGATCCCGGCCGCACGCAGCCTCGCCTCCGCCTTCGGCCCGACGCCGGGGAGCCGACGCACGTCGAGCGGCGCCAGGAACGCCGCCTCCTGACCGGGCACGACGACCAGGAGGCCGCCCGGCTTCCGTGCGTCGCTGCCGACCTTGGCGACAACCTTGCAGGAGCCGACGCCGAGGGAACAGGTCAGGCTCGTCGCGGCACGGACGGCCGTCTGCAGGGCCTCGGCCACGACTCGCGCCTCGAGGAAGTCGCCCGCGACCTCGCCGACGTCGAGGTAGCCCTCGTCGAGCCCCGTCTGCTCGACGGTCGGCACGATCCCGTGCACGGTCGACCAGACGTGTCGCGAGTACTCCCGGTACAGCGAGTGCCGTGGACGCACGAACACGGCGTGCGGGCAGCGCCGGACGGCCTCGGCGGCGCTCATCGCCGAATGGATCCCGAACCGCCGGGCGACATAGTTCGCCGTCGCGACGACGCCGCGGCCGCGCGGGTCTCCTCCGACGACGAGGGGCTGGGTGCGCAGCTCCGGGTTCTCGAGCTCCTCGACCGCGGCGAAGAAGGCGTCGAGGTCCATGTGCGCGACGATCACGTCGAGCAGGCTAGAGAACCGGCCAGATCACTACTCTCTCGCCTGTGTCCGTGCTCTCGTCGCAGGCCGCGCGGGGTTCCGAGGACTTCGAGCGCCGCCGCGAGCGGATGACAGCGCTCGTCGCGGAGCTGCGTGAGCGCACCGCGCAGGTGGCCGAGGGAGGCGGCGCCCGCTCCGTCGAGCGGCACCGCTCCCGGGGCAAGCTGACCGCACGCGAGCGCATCGACCGCCTCGTCGATCCCGACACCGCGTTTCTGGAGCTGAACGCCCTGGCCGCGTGGGAGCTCTACGACGGCGAGGCGCCGAGCGCGGGCATCGTCACCGGCATCGGGATCGTCGAGGGCCGCGAGTGCGTGATCGTCGCGAACGACGCGACGGTGAAGGGCGGCTCGTACTTCCCGCTGACGGTGAAGAAGCACCTGCGCGCGCAGGAGGTCGCCGCTCAGAACCACCTCCCCTGCCTCTACCTCGTCGACTCGGGCGGTGCGTACCTTCCGCTCCAGGCCGAGGTGTTCCCCGACCGCGACCACTTCGGCCGGATCTTCTTCAACCAGGCTCAGATGTCCGCACGCGGGATCCCGCAGATCGCGGTCGTGATGGGATCCTGCACGGCGGGCGGCGCATACGTGCCGGCGATGAGCGAGGAAACCGTGATCGTGCGCGGCACCGGCACGATCTTCATCGGCGGCCCGCCGCTCGTGAAGGCGGCCACCGGCCAGGACGTGAGCGCCGAGGAGCTCGGCGGCGCCGACGTGCACACGCGCCGCTCCGGCGTCGCCGACCACTACGCGACCTCCGACGAGCACGCGCTCGCGCTCGCACGCGCGATCGTCCGGAACCTCCACACGCGCAGGCCCGACCCACCCTGGGACGTCGCGCAATCGGAGCCGCCGGCACTCGACCAGAGCGACCTGTACGGCCTCATCCCGGAGGACTTCCGCCAGCAGACAGACGCACGCGAGCTGATCGCGCGCATCGTCGACGGCTCGCGCTTCCAGGAGTTCAAGGCGCTGTACGGGGAGACGCTCGTCACCGGCTTTGCCCGCATCGAGGGCTTCCCCGTCGGCATCCTCGCGAACAACGGCGTCCTCTTCGCCGAGTCGGCGCAGAAGGGCGCCCACTTCGTCGAGCTCTGCTGCAAGCGTCGCGTCCCGCTCGTCTTCCTGCAGAACATCACCGGCTTCATGGTCGGCGTGGAATACGAGGCGGGAGGCATCGCCCGCGACGGCGCGAAGCTCGTGATGGCGGTGGCGAATGCGCAGGTGCCGAAGTTCACGGTCGTGACCGGCGGCTCGTTCGGCGCCGGCAACTACGCCATGTGCGGGCGCGCGTACGAGCCGCGGCAGCTGTGGATGTGGCCGAACGCACGCATCTCCGTCATGGGCGGCGAGCAGGCGGCCACCGTCCTCGCAATGGTCGGCGACATCGACGAGGACGAGATCCGCGAGACATACGAGCGAGAGGGCAACCCGTACTACTCGACCGCCAGGCTCTGGGACGACGGCATTCTCGATCCTCTCGACACGCGGCGCGTGCTGGCGCTCGGTCTCGCTGCGGCGATGAACGCACCGATCCCGGAGACGACGTTCGGCGTCTTCCGCATGTGAAAGGAGGAAGGTGATGCACAGTCTCGAGGTGACAGACGAGGAGCTCCGGCTGCTGCGGGAGGCGCTCCGCTCGTTCATGGACGATTTCGGGCACGAGGAGATAGACGTCATCCGCAGCATCCAGGCGCTGCTCGCAAAGCTGCCTGCCGAGTGATGGGCTAGGGGCCGTTCTGATCGCCCGCATCCTCATCTGGAACCTCTACGACTCGATGACGAACCTCGAGGAGCTGCGCCAGCACCTGCCTGACCTGCCGGAGGGCGACCGCTGGATCTCGAACGCGTCGCAGGAGCGCCTCGGACTGATCAGCTACGGCGAGGAACTGCCCGATCTCGGCGAGGTACCACACCTGATCGGCGCCGAGCCGGTGGTCGCGGAAGAGTTCGACGTCGAGTGAGAAACGCGGCGCTCGTCGCCGGCGCTCTCGCCGTCTTCCTCGGCTCCTGGTCGCTCCTCCATCACGGCTTTCTCGCCCGCGCTCAGCTGACCGATATTCCGACGTACCAGCGGTACGCGGTCGCGGTGCGGCACGACAAGGTTCCGTACCGCGACTTCAAGGTCGAGTATCCGCCGGGAGTGCTTCCGGTCGTCCTGCTCCCGTCGCTGCGCATGCAGCGGGACTCCGACGCCGCCGGCCTCGCACACTGGTTCGACCGCGAGATGGCGCTTGCGGGCTGCCTCGCGCTCGTCGGCACGGCGCTCTGTCTCCGTGCCTTGGGAGCCGGGCGGCTTCGCATGACGGTCGCCCTCGGCATCGTCGCGCTCTCGCCGCTCCTTCTCGGATCGGTCGTCCTCACGCGGTTCGACTTCTGGCCCGCCGCGCTTGCCGTGCTCGCCCTGGCCGCGCTCCTCTGGGGGCGCCTCGAGGTCGCCGCGATCGTTCTGGCCGTCGCGATCGGCACGAAGCTGTGGCCGGCGGTGCTCGTTCCGCCGATGTTTCTCTGGGTGCGCCGAACGTTCGGCCGGCGCGTGGGTTGGAAGTGGGCCGGCGTCTGCGCCGTGATCGTCGCGGCGATCTTCGTTCCCTACACGATCTTCTCGCCGTCCGGGATGGCGCACAGCTTCCACACGCAGCTTGCGCGGCCGCTCCAGGTGGAGAGCCTCGCATCCTCGGTCCTGATCGCATCGCACCATCTCTTCGGGACGACCACGCACAGCTACCAGGGCGCGATTTCGATGGACATCTCGGGGCCCGGCGCGGACGCCGCGGCGCTCGCGACCACGATCGCCGGCGCGGTCGGGCTCCTGATCGTCTGGCTGCTCTATGCGCGCGGCCCGGCGACACCGCAGCGATTGGCGACCTACTGCGCAGCGTCGATCGCGGTGTTCATCGCGTTCGGAAAGGTCTTCTCGCCGCAGTTCATGGTCTGGCTCATCCCCTTCGCGGTGCTCGCCTCAGGACCGCTGGGCGTCGCGGCCGAGGTGCTCCTGGTCGCAGGGCTGCTGTTGACGCAGTCGTGGTTCCCGCGGCATTACTGGGCTCTGGCACTTCACCTGCCGGGCACGCAGTCCGCCGAGCTGCTCGCACGCAACCTCGTCGTGCTCGCACTCGTCCCCGTGCTTGCGTGGTCGCGTCGCAGACCTCAGCTGGAGTGAGCCTCGACGATGCCCGCGACGTCCGCTCGCTCGCCGTCGGTGAGCCCCCGGAGAGGCGGCCGTACCCCACCGCGCACGGGGACGCCACGTAGACCGAGCACCGTCTTCGAGGCGGCGTGAAACGGCAAGGCCTGCAGCGATGCCCGGAGCGCGCCGACGCGCTCTCCGTTCTCCGGCGTCGGGTTGCGCACGAGCGCCGCGACGACGTCGGGGAAGCTCGCGGCCAGGCCGGAGACGGCTCCCGCGGCGCCCGCGGCGAATCCCTGCGGGATCAGGGCCTCTGGGCCGACGAAGATGTCGAGCCCGTCGAGGAGGTAGGGAGCGAAGCGGTCCCACGGCGCGTCCGAGACCTTCAAGCCGACGAAGTTCGTCGCCTGGTCGCGGAGCGCGTCCAGCGTCTCGAGCGGCACCGCGTAGCCGCTCCGTGCCGCGAACTCGTAGACGTAGAACGGAGTCGGCTCGCATGCCCGCGCAGCCTCGGCGAAGTGCGCAAGGAGCTCGTCGGCGTCGAGCGCGAAGTACGGCGGCGCGATCACGGCGACCGCGTCGGCCCCGGACTCCGCAGCGTGCTCGGCGAGCTCCACCGTGTCGGACGTGTTCTGCGCGCCGCAGTGCACGGCCACGAGCAGCTCCCCGCGATGCTCCAGGAAGAGCTCCGCGATGCGCGTGCGCTCCGCGACGTCGAAAAGCACGCCCTCGCCTGTCGTTCCGAGCGCGAGAACACCGTCGACGCCGTGCGCGGAGAGGAAGGTGAGGTACGAGGCGAACGCGTCCTCGTCGATCGTGGCGCCGTCCTCTGCAAGCGGCGTCACGGCGGCAGCGATCGCTCCGCGCAGCATCGCCGAACTCTATGCTCGCGTCGTGGCCGACGTCGTCAGGGTCGAGCGCGACGGAGCGGTGCTGCGCGTCACGCTGGCGCGGCCCGAGCGACGGAACGCATTCGACGCGCGACTGATCGAGGAGCTCGCGGGCGCATTCGTGGACGTCGGGAAGGCGCGCGCCGTAGTCCTCGCCGGCGAAGGAGCGTCCTTCAGCGCCGGCGCGGACGTCGACTGGATGCGGTCGTCGGTGGGGCTCTCGTTCGACGAGAACGTCGCCGACGCGAACGCGATGCGGGCGATGTTCGAGGCGATCGACCGGTGCCCGGCGCCGGTCGTCGCGCGCGTGCAAGGTCACGCGCTCGGTGGGGGCGCGGGTCTCGTTGCGGCAACCGACATCGCGATCTCCGCGCGCGACACGGTGTTCGCGTTCTCGGAGGTGAAGCTCGGGATCATCCCGGCCGTGATCTCTCCGTTCGCGCTGGCGAAGATCGGCG
>DASSGL010000072.1:0-5867 GCA_035693525.1 Gaiellaceae bacterium
TCGTGCACCTGAAGATGAAGGAGCTCGAGGGCGTGCAGACGACCTCGGAGGGGACGGAGCCGAATCGCTACGTCGTCGTCCTTCCTGCGTGACTGGCTTCGCGCGGTTCTCGCCACACCGGGGCTGACGGCGCTTCGCGACGAGTCCGTCGCTCGGGCGAGCCTCCTCGACGACGCGCTCCGCGCGGCTCCCTTGGTGAGCGGGTACGAAGGCGCCGTCATCGACGTCGGGAGCGGCGGCGGCACGCCGGGCATCCCGCTCGCGTCGGCGCTCCCCGATCGCGAGGTCGTGCTGCTCGACGCCGAGCGGAGGAAGTGCGACTTCCTCGAACGGTGGGCGCCGCCGAACGCGCGCGTCGTGTGGGGCCGTGCGGAGGAGCAGCCGGTGGACTCGTACGGCGTCTCCGTCGCAAAGGCGCTCGCGCAGCCGCCGACCGCGCTCGAGTGGTGCCTGCCCCTCGTCCGCCCCGGCGGCGCCGCGATCCTCTGGCTCGGCCCGACCGCGGATCTCGATGCGCTCGCACGCGTCGCGGAACAGCTCGGCGGCGGCGCGCCCGAGAGCCACGAGGGGCTGGCGGTCGTCCCGAAGCTCGGCCCGACGCCGGCGGGGTTTCCGCGCCGCACAGGCGTCGCGAAGAAGCGGCCCCTCGCCTGACTGATCTGGCCGGGGTTCCGGCGGTCACGTCCGGGGCCAGGCCCTGTCTCGGAACCGTCACGAGAGCGCCTCGCCCCTGACGATGTTCCTGCTCTCCCCCTGCGAGCTTCGTGAGCAAGTCGTATCCAAGGCGTATCCGGGCCTGGCCCCGGACGTGGCTCCACGAACCGTCCGGGACTGTCGCGACAATGGCCGCGGTGGCCCGCATCTACGCGCTTGCGAATCAGAAGGGCGGCGTCGGCAAGACGACGACTGCGATCAACCTGGCCGCCTGCCTCGCGGAGGCAGGTGAGCGTGCGCTCGTCGTCGACCTCGATCCGCAGGCGAACGCGACCTCCGGCCTCGGGATGCGCGCGAACGGGACTTCGAGCTACGACCTTCTCGACGGCGCGTCGCTGCAGGAGCTCGCGAAGCACACGCGCTTCCCGAATCTCGACCTCGTGCCGTCGAAGCCGGAGCTTGCGGGCGCGGTCGTCGAGCTCGCGCAGCGCGGCGACGGCGAGCGGTACCTCACGGAGGCGCTCGCCGCCGGCACGGAGCAGTACGACTTCGTGTTTCTCGACTGCCCGCCGTCGCTCGGGCCGCTGACGGTCAACGCGCTCGCGGCGGCGCACCGCGTGCTCGTGCCCGTCCAGGCCGAGTACTACGCGCTCGAAGGGCTGTCGCAGCTGGTGCAGTCGATCGACCTGATCCGCCGTCGCCTCAACCCGGCTCTCGGCATCGGCGGCGTGCTCCTGACGATGGTCGACGCGCGCACGCGCCTCGCGCAGGACGTCGAGGCCGAGGTGCGCAGGCACTTCGGCGATCTCGTCTTCACGACCTCGGTGCCGCGCTCGGTACGGCTCGCCGAGGCGCCGAGCCACGGCCTGCCCGCGATCGCCTACGACCGCCGCTCTGCCGGGGCCGCGGCCTACTGGAAGGTGGCGATGGAGCTTGTCGAGCGCCGCTAGCCGCCGCGGGCTCGGGCGCGGGCTCGAAGTGCTCGTCGGCGGCATCGACCCTGCCGAGAGCGAGCTCCTCGAGCTGCCCGTCGACGCGATCCACCCGAATCCCAAGCAGCCGCGCAAGCGCTTCGACGGGGAAGCCGGCTCCGGGCTCGCCGAGTCGGTGAAGCGGCAGGGCGTCATCCAGCCGCTGCTGGTGCGGCCGCGGGCTGCCGGCGGCTTCGAGCTCATCGCCGGCGAGCGCCGCTGGCGCGCCGCGCGTGAAGCAGGCCGCCCGACCGTGCCGGCCGTCGTCCGCGAGGCCGACGACCGCGACACCCTCGTGCTCGGCCTGATCGAGAACGTGGCACGGGAGCAGCTCACGCCGGTCGAAGAGGCTCGTGCATATGCCGCTCTGCTCGACGAGTTCGGGCTCCCGCTGGGCGAGGTTGCCGACCGCGTCGGCCGTTCGAAGCCGTCCGTCTCCAATCGCATCCGGCTGCTCGATCTTCCGGACGACGTGCTCGGGATGCTCGAGCGCGGCCAGCTGAGCGAAGGCCACGCCAGGGCCGTGCTCGCCGTGCCCGACCACGACGGGCGTCGCCGCCTCGCACGGGAGATCGTGCAGAAGGGCATGTCCGTCCGGGCGGCCGAGCAGCGCGCGAAGTGGGCCGGTGCGAAGCAGCGCCCACGCGTGCGCGCGGCACCAGTCGATCCGCAGCTCGCCTCTCGCGTGCGCGATGCGTTGCAGCGCATCACCGGCTTTCACGCGAAGGTCGGACGGGGCCGCGTCGAGGTCACGTTCGCGGACGAGCACGAGCTTGCGGAGCTCGCAGAAGCGCTCGAGCGCGCAGCGACGAAGCTCCAGTAAGCAGCTCACCCGGCGGCGAATGGCCGGGCTCCTGCTGACATAGCCATGGGCGATCGTGGATTCGAACCACGGACCTCCGCCTTATCAGAGCGGCGCTCTAACCAACTGAGCTAATCGCCCGTACGGGGCGCGAAGTGTAGCGCGCCTAATGGAAGTGCTGGGTCCGCCGGAGGTACTCCTCGACGGCGAAGAGGAAGGCGCGATCCTGGGCCAGCTCGGTCAGCTGGCCCTTCGTGTGCTCGTCGAGATCGTCGTCCTGGGCGACCTCTGCCAGGAACCCCGGCAGGCGGCCGGCCTGGGACAGCGCGGCCATGCGGAGGAAGATCCGGCGCGCGTCGCCGTTCTGCGAGATCGCCTCCAGGGACTCGAGATCCTGTAGCCAGGGGCCGACCATCGGCGGTGGAACGGCGCCGTCGGCCACTCGGATACGGCCACCGAGCACAAGCTTTCGACCGCGAGACCTGAGCTATATTCGAATGGAGGTCGGGTTTGCACGAGATGCTCATCTACGGCGTCAGCTTCGACTTGGTCGGCAAGCAGCCGATCGTGCTTCTCAAGACCGCCGACGGAAACAAGTTCCTGCCGATCTGGATCGGCCATCCCGAGGCCGCCGCGATCCTGATGAAGCTGCAGAGCCAGGCGCCGCCGCGCCCGATGACGCACGACCTCCTGAGCGACATGCTCGAGCAGCTCGAGGCGCAGGTCGTGCGCATCACCGTGACGGAGCTGCGCGAGAACACGTTCTACGCGCAGATCACCGTGCAGCAGGACGGGCGCGAGATCGAGGTCGACTCCCGGCCGTCGGACGCGATCGCCCTTGCGATCCGTGCCGAGGCGCCGATCTTCGCGGCCGACCGCGTGATCGAGGAGTCCGCAATCGAGTTCGAGGGCGAGGACGTCGACCAGGACCAGCTCGAGGCCGAGGTGCAGAAGTTCAAGAGCTTCCTCGAGGACGTGACGCCCGAGGACTTCGCCGTCGAGAACGGCGAAGAGGACTGAAGCTCAGAGCACCGAGAACGCGAGTGCCGCGCCGTTGAAGAGCGCGTGTACGACCATGCCCGGGTAGACGCTGTCGCTGCGATCGCGGATGTAGGCGAGCAGGATCCCGAACGGCACGAGAATGAGCAACGCCTCGACGAGCCCGTGGGTGACGCCGAACGCGATCCCGACGAGGACGATCGAGGGCCAGCGGCCGAGGAATCCGAGGAGCGACTGTCCGAGGCCGCGGAACGTCAGCTCTTCGACGAAGGGCGCCGCAACGGCGAAAAGGACGACGTTGGCCGCGAACGCGGCCGCGTAGCGCGGTTCCCAGTGGGTCGGCGTGATCCCCTGCTCGTTGCTCGGGCTCTCGGGCAGCGGCAGGAGCGAGACGAGCAGCGAGAGCACGTAAATCGTGACGATCGCTCCGACGTCGAGCCGTACAGCGGCGCCGATGCTGCGCGGCCGGCGGAGCGCGAGCAGGTCGGTGCGGTCGATCGCGATCGCGAGCACGACGCCGAGCCACAGCGCATAGACCACCATGCCGCCCGCGAACGTCGACCATCGGTAGACGTCGTCGCGGCCCTGCGACGACGAGCCGCCGGTAAAGCGCGCGTAGTAGTTCAGCGACGCGATCACGGCCACGAGGACCGTCCAGCACGCGAGCCGCACCTTGTGCACGCCGTTTCTCATCGGCGCATAGGGTTGCAGTCGTGCGCCACTTCACCCCCGAGGAGGCGAATGCCGCGCTCGCGGAGGTGCGTCCGCTGGTCGAGCGGATGGTCGCGCGTCGCCGCGGGCACGTCGAGGCTCTCGCTCGGCAGGAAGAGCTCGAGGGCCACATTCGCGGCAACGGCGGCGGCATCCCCCCGGCTGAGCTCGCCGCCGCCGCGGCGGAGGTCGACCGCGAGGCCCGCGAGCTCGCGCGCGTGATCGACGAGCTCACGGAGCACGGCGTGCAGGTCAAGGACATCGACGACGGGCTCATCGACTTCCCGGCGATCCGGCACGGCGAGACCGTGCTGCTCTGCTGGCGGCTCGGCGAGGACGAGGTCGCGTACTGGCACACGCTCGAGGGCGGCTTCGCCGGCCGCCGCCCGTTGCCGCTCGACGAATGAGCATGGTCGTCGTACCGCTCCTCGACGCCGAGGGAACGTTCGCGACCTACCGCGAAGCGTTCGGGCTCGACGACGACAGCGCGTGGCGGCTCCCGTTCTACGTATTCCTCGTTCGGGACGGCGGACGCACGACCGTCGTCGATGCCGGCGTCGGGCGGCCGGGCGGCGAGGATCCGTTCCTGCCGGATCGCCAGGGCCGGCTGCCGGAGGAGCTCGCCCGCTCCGGAGTCGAACCGTCCGAGGTCGATCTCGTCGTGCTCACGCACCTCCACGTCGACCACGTGGGCTGGGCGATGGACGGCGGCCGCCCGTTCTTCTCGAACGCGCGGTACGTCGCACACCGCGACGACTTCGACTGGATCACCACGACGCGGAGGGACCGTCCGTACGTGCGCGACAACGTCATCGGGCTCGAAGCGAGCGGGCGTCTCGAGCTCGTGCACGAAGTGGTCGAGCTGCTGCCCGGCCTTCGGCTCGTCCCGATCGGAGGGCACACGCCCGGCCATTGCATCGTCGAGCTCGACGGTGTCACGCTGGCCGCCGATCTGGCGGTTCACGAGCGCCAGCTCTCCGATCCCGATCTCGGGTACGTCGCCGAGGAGGACCCGACCGCGATCGCGGCGGCCCGCCGGCGCCTCCTCGCGGACTTCGCCGCACGCAATCGCATCGTCGGCCTCGCGCATCTCGGGCTCGGCCGTGTTGCGCGCTCGGGCGACGGCTTCGCCTGGATGCCGCTCGACTGAGGATCCTGCGGCCTGCCGTCGAAGGAGAGCCCGCATGGTCTTCTGGCACAGGGTGGTCATCGCCGCCGGCATCTTCATCGCGGTCTCGCTCGTCGCGCGACTCATCGACTGGCGGCTCGCACGCGCCCCGCTCCCGCCGGAGGCGGCGACGCGATACCGCGTGCTGCGCCGCACCGTGACGGTGACGATCCTGGTCGTCGGCTTCTTCTCGGCGCTGCTCGTGATCCCACAGGTTCGCGCGGTCGCCGGCGGGCTTCTTGCCTCGTCCGCGGTCCTGGGCGTCATCATCGGCTTCGCGTCGCAGCGCACGCTCGGGAACTTCGTCGCCGGCATCCTGATCGCGCTCGCGCAGCCGGTGCGACTCGGTGACCGCGTCGTCTACGACGGCGAGGAAGGCATCGTCGAGGAGATCGGCCTCACCTACACCTTCATCCGGACCCAGGATCGAACGCGGCTCGTCGTCCCGAACGAGAAGCTGGCCTCGGATACCATCCTCAACTCCACGATTCGCGGCCGGGAGACGTTCGCAGAAATCACCGTGCAGGTTCCGCTTTCCGCCGACGTCGGCGCCGCGGTCGAC
>DASSGL010000073.1:0-7300 GCA_035693525.1 Gaiellaceae bacterium
GAGCCCGAGACCCATCATCGCGCCGCCTTCGATCTGTCCCTCGACGAGCGTCGGGTTGATCGCGCGGCCGACGTCGTAGACCTGGACGAGCGTCGTCACGACGACCTCGCCGGTCTCGTCGTCGACCTCCACCTCCGCCACGCACGCGGCGTACGAGATCGCCGAATGCGGCTCGATCTCGACCTGCCCGGTCGCGTCGTCGACGTCGGCGAACGGCTTCAGCGCCGTCGAGGACCCGCTGATCAGCTCGCCATAGTTGTACGTCGCGGCGCTGGCGACGTCGGCGACTCCGATCTTCTTCTGCGGCGCCCCCTTCGCGACGACCTCGCCGTCGGCGATCTCCAGGTCGGCCGGATCGATCTCGAGCTCCTTCGACGCGATGTCGAGGATTCGCTCACGTACACGCTCCGCCGCGAGGCGCACAGCGTTGCCGCCGATGAACGTCCCGCGTGACGCGAACGTTCCGGTGCAGACCGCCGACGAGTCCGTGTTCGTGTTGTCCATCGTCACCCAGTCGTACGGAACCCCGAGCGTCTCCGCGACGATCTGCGTGTGCACGGTCTTCGAGCCCTGGCCGATGTCGACCGTTCCCGAGAAGACGTCCACGCGTCCATCCGGCTTGAGCTTGATCCAGGCCTGGCTCGGATCGCCGTTCTGATTCATGCCGGTCGGATACTCGATCGTCGCGAAGCCGCGGCCACGGTGCTTCGCCATCAGGACTCCTCTCCGTTCACGCGCTGTTGCGCGACGAGGTGCTCGGGCAGGAGCTCGCCCGCTCGCGGTTCGGGTGTCATCCGTCGGAGCTCCGCTGACAGCTCGTAACCGACGCGCTCGGCGGCCGCGAGCGTCACCGGCACGGTCGACGGGTCCTTCAGGACGACGCCGTTGCCGCTCGTGTCGCCGATCCGGTTCGCGTTCTTCAGCCGGAGCTCCCACGGGTCGATGCCGAGCACGCTCGCGACGCGCGACATGTGCGTCTCGACCGCGAACGACACCGAGGTGACGCCGAACCCGCGCATCGCGGTCGTGGGCACTCGGTTCGTGAAGACGACGAACCCGTCGAAGCGGAGGTTCGGAATCGTGTACGCGCCCGAGTGGTGGAAGGCGTGCTTCGTGACGCCGTACGGCGAGAATCGCGCGTACGCGCCCGCGTCGTGCAGCGTCAACGTCCGCCGGCCGAGGATCCAGCCGTCGCTCGTGACCGCATCCGAGATCTCGATGTGCCAGGGCGCGCGAGTCGACGAGGCGAGGAACTCCTCCTCCCGCGTCCACCGCCACTTCACAGGTCGCCGCGACTTCAGGGCCAGGAGCGCGCAGATCGTGTCGGCGGCGGTGTCCACCTTGCCGCCGAACCCGCCCCCGACCGTGCCCCCGACGAACTTCAGCTTGTTGAGCGGCACCTCGAGGTGCGCGGCCACGACGCCCATCGAGAAGTACATCGCCTGGGTGCACGAATAGATCGTCAGGCGCCCGCTCGCCTCGGGCACGGCGAGCGCGACCTGCGTCTCGAGCGGCATCTGCTCGATCGCCTGCGGGCGGTAGACGCCCTCGACGATCACGTCCGCCTTCTCGAACGCCCAGTCCAGGTCGCCCTTGCGCACGCGCCGGTGGTTGTACGGGCCGTAGTGGGGATACACGTTCCCCCACTGGTGGATCTGCGGCGCGTCCGGGTCGAGCGCCTTCCGCATGTCGAAGAGCGGGGGCCGGTCCTTGTACGCGATCTCGATCGCTTCGACGGCTGCGCGCGAGGCGTCTTCCGACTCGGCGGCGACGACGGCGATCGGCTGTCCCTTGTAGCGAACCTCCCCGTCCGCCAGGAGCGGCTCGTCGGCCGGGACGCCCAGGCCCTCGAGGTGGCCGTACACGTTGCGCGGGACATCGGCGCAGGTGATCACCGCGTGCACGCCCTTCAACGCCTCCGCTCTCGACACGTCGAGCTTCGTGATCGCCGCGTGGTGGTGGGTCGAACGGAGTGCCTTCGCCCAGAGGACACGGCCGACGCGAACGTCGTCGACGTAGCGCGTCCGGCCGGTGACATGGCCGACGCCGTCGTAGCGGGGCAGACGTGCGCCGACGGCCTTCATGCCGGGCTGCCCTTGACGAGCACGTCCGGCTCGCTCTCGTCGGCTGCCGGCAGGTCCTCAACCGCCGCCACCTGGCCACGTGAGGCGGCCATGACGGCGTCGACGATCTTCACGTAGCCGGTACACCGGCAGTAGTGCCCGCCAAGCGCCTCGATCACCTCCTCGCGCTCGACCGGGCCGCCCTTCCGCTCGATCAGCGCCGTCGCGGCGACGATCATGCCCGGCGTGCAGAAGCCGCATTGAGCGGCGTAGCGGTTGTGGAACGCAGCCTGCACGACCGACATCCCCTCCGGCTCGCCGAGGCCCTCGAGGGTCGTGATCGCCGCCCCGTCTACCGCTGCCAGCGGCGTCAGGCACGAACGGCGCGGCACGCCGTCGACGAGAACGGTGCAGGTGCCGCAGCCACCCTGCTGGCAGCCGGCCTTGGGGCTCGTGATGTCGAGCTCTTCGCGCAGCACGTTCAGAAGCGAAGCGAGCGGCGGGCTCGACACCTCCTGCTCGATCCCGTTGACGGTGAGCCTCATCTGGTCTCCAGTTCGTCGAGGGCCCGGCGGACGAGCAGGGGCAGGATCTCACGCCGGTAGGCGGCGGTCGCGAGTGCGTCGTCGACGGGTTCGACGTCGCGCAAGACGTCGACGGGCTCGCGACTCGTCTCCACCCTTCGGCAGCGAACCGCGGTGGCGCCCACGCCGGAGACGCCGATCCGCAGCCCGTCGGGCCGCTCGCACACGGCGACGTTCGCAATCGAGTACGAATGCGCGTGACGCCGGCGCATCGTCGCCGCACCGACGCGCCGCTCTCCGTCGTCGTACTCGACGCCGAGCACGAGCCGGTCGCTGCGGGAGCCGGCGAGAAAGTCTTCGATCGGCTCGGTGCGCTCGCCGCCCGCCCCGCTCGAGCGGACGCGCGCTCCCAGCGCGACGAGTGGCGCACCGAGGTCTCCTCGCGAGACGACGGCGCCCGGCGGTGCGCAGAGGTTGCCGCCGAGCGTCGCGGCACGACGGACCTCGCCGTCGGCGACCTCGGACGCGAAGCGGGCGAGAAGCTCCTCGGAGCCGGCCGCCAGGGCTTCGAGCGTCGCGGTCGCGCCGATGCGGACGACGGCGCCGACGGTCTCGATCGCGTCGAGGCCGCTGTGGTGGAGGAGCAGAGCGCGAGTGGGAGCCACCTGTCCGGCGTTGATGAGCGGCATGAGGATCGTGCCGCCGGCGACGACCGTGATGCCCTCGCCGTCGCCGAAGAGGGTCGCGGCTTCGTCGGCGGTCGCGGGTACGAGCGTCTCGACAGCCATGAGGAATTGATGCCCGCTGGAGCCTGCCACGTCAAACGAGTACGAAACCGCGCCGGTACGCTCCGCAAATGCGTTTCGCATCGATCGACGAGCTCGAGTCTGCGCTCGCCGGCGCGTCCTACCTCCCCGACCGCGGGCTCGCGACGGCCCTGTATCTCTCGCTCAGGCTCGAGAAGCCGGTGCTGCTCGAAGGCGAGGCCGGCGTCGGGAAGACGGAGGCCGCGAAGGCGCTCGCGAGAGCGCTCGAGGCTCGGCTGATCCGGCTCCAGTGCTACGAAGGTCTCGACGTCGCGCACGCCGTGTACGAGTGGAACTACGCGCGGCAGCTCCTGCACATCCGCGCCGCCCAGGAGGGGACGGTCGACGAGGCGGAGCTCTTCGGCCGCGACTTCCTGATCCGCAGGCCGTTGCTCGAGGCGATCGAGTCGGAGGAGCAGGTCGTCCTGCTCATCGACGAGATCGACCGTGCCGACGAGGAGTTCGAGGCGTTCCTGCTCGAGGTTCTCTCGGACTTCCAGGTGACGATCCCGGAGCTCGGCACGATCGAAGCCCACCGGCGGCCGCTCGTGATCCTGACGTCCAATCGCACGCGTGACCTCCACGACGCGCTCAAGCGCCGCTGCCTCTTCCACTGGATCGGCCACCCGTCGCTCGAGCGCGAGATCGAGATCGTCAAGCTGCGGGTGCCGGGCGTGCCGGAGCGGCTCGCGGCGGAGGCGGCCGCGTTCGTCGCCGAGCTGCGCAGTCTCGACCTCCAGAAGCCGCCCGGGCTCGCCGAGACGATCGACTGGGCGCAGGCGCTGCACGCGCTCGGACGTCGGGAGCTCGACGTCGAGAACGTGCACGCGACGCTCGGCTCCGTCCTCAAGTACCAGGACGACCTGCTCCTCGTGCGCGACGAGACGCTCGCAAGCCTCGTCGCAGCGGCGCGTGCGCGCTGATGGACGCCGTCGTCAGCCACGTCGTCACGTTCGGCCGCGTTCTGCGGGAGGTGGGGCTAGAGGTCGGACCCGGCCGCGTGGCCGACGCGCTGCGAGGGCTCGACGCCGTCGAGCTCGGCCGGCAGGACGACGTCTACTGGACGCTCCGCCAGACGCTCGTCTCGCGCCGCGAGGACGTCGACGCCTTCGACCGTGCGTTCGCAGCCTGGTTCCTCGGCGCCGCCGGCCGGCTGCCCGAGCAGCAGCCGCCGCCGGAGCGCCGGCGCGGGCAGGGGCGAAAGGGGGCGCCGCCGGGGCCCGGGCCGGAGATCGACGGCGGCGAGACGAGGCTCGGCGCCTGGAGCGAGGACGAGCTCCTGCGGACGAAGGACTTCGCCGAGATGACGCCGGACGAGTTCGCGCGGGCGCGACGGCTGATCGAGGCGATCGCGGTCACCCGGCCGAGGCGCCGGACCCGGCGGTTGCGCCCGGACGAGAAAGGACGTGCGCTCGACGTACGGGGTCTGGTTCGTGCATCGCTCGCGACCGGCGGCGATCCGGTCGAGCGGGCCTTCCGCAGCCGCAGCTCGGCTGCGCGCAGGCTCGTGCTGGTGCTCGACGTCTCGGGCTCGATGGAGGCGTACGCGCGGGCGATGCTCGTGTTCCTGCACGCGGCGCGCGGCTCCGGCCGCGGCGTCGAGACGTTCGTGTTCGGAACGCGCTTGTCCCGGATCACGCAAGAGCTCGAGACGCGGGATCCCGATGCTGCGCTGCGCGCGGCCGCCGTTCGGGTCCAGGACTGGTCGGGGGGCACGCGCATCGGCGCGTCGCTGAAGGCGTACAACGACGAGTGGGGACGGCGCGCGCTGACGCGCGGCGCGGTGGTCGTGATCCTGAGCGACGGCTGCGAACGCGGGGATCCGGTTCCGATCGAGCGCGAGATGGCGCGGCTCGCGCGTCAGGCGTTCGCCGTCGTCTGGGTCAACCCGCTGAAGGGAGGGCTGGCCTACGAGCCGCTCGCCGGAGGGATGCGCGCCGCGCTTCCGTTCGTCGATCGTTTCCTCCCCGGCCACGACGTGGCGAGCCTCGAGGCGCTCGGGAAAGTGCTCGGCGGCATCGAACGCAGGCACGCAGCCTGAGGGAGGTTTCGCCAACCTGCCTTCAGGCAGGTTGCGGTCGTGGCACCGCTCGAATTAGCTGAACGGCTGCAACCAGGCTCAAGCCTGGTTGCACGGGGCGGGGTTGCGGTCGTTGTGGGTGGCCGCTTCGCGCCGAAGCCTGTTAGGTTCGGCTCACTTCACCGGAGGAGGGAGCATGGCGGTCGCAGTGCATTCCGAAAGGCTCCGCACGCTCGTCGACGAGCACGCGGAGGTCGAGCGGGTCGCGACGGGGTTCACCTTCACCGAGGGCCCGATCTGGATGCCGGACGGATCGCTGCACTTCAGCGACATGCCGGCCGACAAGCGGCGCAGGTGGCACCCCGACGAGGGCGTCACGGTGCTGCGAGATCCGAGCAACAAGTGCAACGGCATGACTCGCGACGACGACGGCAACCTCATCGTCTGCGAGCACGTGACGAGCTCGGTCGTCCGCGAGTCGGCGGACGGCGGACGCGAGACGCTGGCCACGCACTGGGGCGAGAAGGAGCTGAACGCGCCGAACGACGTGATCGTCGCCCGTGACGGATCGATCCTCTTCAGCGACCCCACGTACGGCCGGATGCCCGTCTTCGGCCTCGAACGCAAGCAGGAGCTCGACTTCCAGGGCGTCTACCGGATCCCCGCGGGCGGCGGCGACCTCGAGCTGCTCGTCGACGACTTCGAGCAGCCGAACGGGCTCTGCTTCTCACCCGACGAGAGCCTGCTCTACGTGAACGACACGGCGCGCGCGCACATCCGCGTCTTCGATGTCGGTCCCGGCCATCGGCTCTCGAACGGCCGCCTGTTCGCGGAGGGCATCGGCGACGGCGTCATCGAGCACGGCGTCGTGGACGGGATGAAGATGGACGAGCTCGGGAACGTCTACGTAACGGGCCCCGAAGGCGTCTGGGTGTACGGCTCCGACGGCGAGCAACTCGGTGTGATCAAGGTTCCCGAGGGCGTCGGCAACGTCAACTGGGGTGACCGAGACTGGAAGTCCCTCTACATCGCAGCTTCGACGTCGATCTACCGCGTGCGCATGCAGGTCGCGGGAAACCGACTCGGCTACATGCACTAGGAGGTGCACATGGATCGAATCGACCCGAAGTCCGCCGCGATGGTCATCCAGGACATGCAGAACGACACGATCATCGAGGGCGGCGCATTTGCGGATTCGGGCGCACCCGAGCACGCGAAGAGCCAGAACGTCGTCCATAACGTCAAGGAGCTCGCCGCCGCCGCGCGCAAGGCGGGCGTGCCCGTGATCCACATCTGGTACATCGTCGAGCAGGGCGCAACCGGCCTGAAGCAGAACGCGCCGCTCTTTCAAGGCGTGAAGGAGGGGAACGGCCTCGTCCGCGGCTCGTGGGGCGCCGCACCCGCGGAAGGCCTCGAGCCGCAGCCCGGCGACCACGTCGTCGAGAAGATGAGGATGAACGGGTTCTACGAGACGAGGCTCGACATCCTGCTGCGCGGCCTCGGCGTCGAGACGCTGATCATCACCGGCGCGTGGACGAACATGTCGATCGAGCACACCGCACGACACGCGGCCGACGCCGGCTACCGCGTGGTCGTCGCTTCAGACGGGACGTCGACCGTCTCCGACGAGTGGCATCACGCGGCGCTGAGCTACGCGATGCAGAACGTCGGGGTCGTCGCCACCTGCGACGAGATCGCCGCGGCGTTCGGCGCAACCGTCGTCGTGTGACGCCCGGCCGTACTATGGCGCCGATGGCGACGACGTTGCCACTGCCGCTGCTCGAGCTCGAGGCCGACGCGAGCGAGACGTTCCCGATCGAGAACCCGGCCACGGGCGAGACGATCGCGCACCTGCCCCGCATGGGTGTCGAGGACACGAGACGCGCG
>DASSGL010000074.1:0-14696 GCA_035693525.1 Gaiellaceae bacterium
CGCGTCAGGTTCAGCAGATCCGGGTCGCCTGCGACGTCGTTCGAGTGCTCGGAGAAGCGATCGCCGCGGTACGCCTCCTCGCCACGGAGCTCGCGCTGGATGAGCACGCCCCACGAGCCGTCGAGGACGGCGATCCGTTCCCGGAGGATGCTCTCGAGGCGTTGACGCGTTTCCGACACAGCTCGCTCCCGTCGAGTCAGCCCGGGAACGCGGTGGACGCGCTCACGAGCGCTTTAGGCGTTTGGTAACCCGGTCGCCAAGCTGCCTGTCAAAGCTCTCCGGGTAGGCTCGAAGGCTAGCAGCCCGCCTGCACGGTCCATCGCTCCGGTGGGCAGCCGTTAGTCTGCGCACTGTCCGTCCCCGAAGCTCACTCGTCGTCATGCACTCATTGGATAGTCCCGCGGGCGTGCGCGCGGCCCTGCGCGAGATCGCGTTCAACCTCTGGTTCACCTGGCTTCCCGGCGCACGGGCGCTCTTCGAGGGTCTCGACCGGGTGCGATTCGCCGCGGTCCAGCACAACCCGTTCGCCCTCCTCGCCGAGCTCGGCGACGACGCGCTCGCCGCGGCCGCGACGCCGGAGTACCTCGAGCGCCTCGAGCACGTGCTTGCGGAGTATCGCGCCGAGGGAGAGCGTCACACCTGGTGGCGGCGGCGCCGCGAGGACGAGTCGTTCCGCGTGGCGTACTTCTCCGCCGAGTTCGGCCTCGACGAGAGCCTGCCGATCTATTCCGGAGGTCTCGGCGTCCTCGCAGGCGATCATCTGAAGTCCGCGTCCGATCTCGGCGTGCCGCTCGTCGGCGTCGGCCTCTTCTACCGTGAGGGGTACTTCCACCAGCAGCTCGACGACTCGGACTGGCAGCGCGAGCACTATCCGGAGAACGACCCGACGCGCTTGCCGCTGACGCTCGAGGCGGCCGCTCCGGTGATCGAGCTCGTGGACGACCACGGCGATCTCGTCCCCGTTCGCACACAGCTCTGGCGCGCGCAGGTCGGACGCGTGCCGCTCTACCTGCTGGACACCGACGTGGCCGGCAATCCCGAGTGGGCGCGCGCGATCACGGACCGGCTCTACGGCGGGGACCGCCTGCACCGGCTCCGCCAGGAGATCGTCCTCGGCGTGGGCGGGGTCCGAGCGCTGCGCGAGCTCCGGGTCGAGCCGACGGTCTTCCACATGAACGAGGGTCACTCCGCGTTCCTCCAGCTCGAGCGTCTGCGCGAGCTCGTCGAGGACGAGCAGCTCTCGCGGGAGAGCGCCTTGCAACGACTGAGCGCGTCGACGGTCTTCACGACGCACACACCCGTGCCGGCCGGCAACGAGGTCTTCGACCCCGTGCTCGTCGAGCGGAACATCGGCTGGCTCGTCGCTCGCTGCGGGTTCGAGTGGCGGGAGCTCGCCGCCCTCGGTCATGCCGGGTCTGACTCAGGATTCGGATTGACGCCCTTCGCGCTCCGCACGTCGTCGCACGCGAACGGCGTCTCCGCGCTGCACGGCGAGGTCTCGCGAGAGATGTGGCACGGCCTCTGGCCCGATCGAACGGTGGCCGAGGTGCCGATCGCGTCGGTGACGAACGGCGTGCATGCGCGGACGTGGATCTCCGAGGAGCTCGAGGCGCTGCTCGGGAGCGAGGAGGACACGGGCGCCCCCGACTTCGCGCGGGCGTACGACCTCGACGACGAGACGCTCTGGCGCGCGCAGCGGAACGCGCGGGGCGCGCTGCTCGAGTTCATGCGCTTGCGGGGGCTGCCGGGCTCGTTCGATCCCGACGCGCTGACGATCGGCTTCGCGCGCAGATTTGCGACCTACAAGCGCGCCGACCTCTTCCTCAGCGACCCGGACCGCCTCGCGAGGCTGCTTACAGACGCCGACCGACCGCTGCAGATCGTGCTCGCCGGGAAGGCGCATCCCGCCGACGAAGGCGGCAAGGCGCTCATCCAGAAGATCGTCGCATTCGCGCGGAGCTCGGCTGCGCACGGCCGCGTCGTCTTCCTGCCCGACTACGAGATGACCCTCGCGCGCCACCTCGTGCAGGGAGTCGACGTCTGGCTGAACAACCCGCGGCGGCCGCTCGAGGCTTCCGGGACATCCGGGATGAAGGCGGCGCTCAACGGCGTCGTGAACGTCTCCATCCTCGACGGCTGGTGGGTCGAGGGGTACTCACTGGAGAACGGCTTCGCGATCGGCGGTGACTCGATCGCCTCCGGACACGAGGAGCAGGACGCTGCCGACGCCGAGGCGCTCTTCGCCGTGCTCGAGCAAAAGGTCCTCCCCACCTTCTACGACGACCGGGCGCACTGGGTGCAGCTGATGCGCTCCTCGATCGCCCAGCTCGGCACCCGCTTCAACACGAACCGGATGCTGGCCGAGTACGTCGACGGGCTCTATCTCCCGGCGCACCGCGACCTGATCGCAGAGCTGACCACCGCGTAGCCCGTCGGAACCCGCGGGGCGCCGCGATGGTAAGAGGAGTGATGCGCGCGCTCGCGGTGGCCGTCCTGGCCGGGGCCGCTGCTGCAGCCCTCACCGGCTGCGGCGCGGCGGCGCGGACCGAGACGTCGGCACCGGCGCCGACGCTCGCGTCGAAGGTGCCCCGGCTCGACCCGTACAAGGCGGCCGTCGCCTATGCGCGCTGCATGCGTGCGCGCGGGATCCCGCACCCGAGCCCCGACGCGAACGGCGACTTCCACCTCACGCCTGCGCAGGAGCGGAGGATGCGCGCAGCGGCCACGCCGAAGGAGCACGAGGCCGCCGACGCCGCCTGCTTCCACCTCCTCGAGGGCACCGTCAGCACGCAACCGCTGTCACGCGGGGCCATACAGGCTGCGCTCGGGCCGTTGCGCGAGCTCGCGCGCTGCCTGCACGGCTTCGGCTACGAGATGGGCGAGCCGATGGTGCGGAATCTGAGCCGCGGTCGCGCCATGTTCGGCTTCGAGCGCGGTCCGCAGCCGCGCGATGCCGCCGGGAGGAAGCGTCTTCAGCGGGCGCAGCACACGTGCGAGCGGCGCGTCGGGCTGGCCGCGAAGATCGACGCGATCGTCAAGGCCGACCGAGGCGAGAACCGGTAGGCCGAAAGCGGTGCCGGGCACGGCCTTCGGCCGAGCCGGGCACCAGAGCCTCGGGTGCCAGGCACCGCTTCGACGACCTAACCCCCGTGCCCGGCGACGCGGAGCATGTTCTCCGCGTGCCGGATGCGCTGCTCGAGCTGCCAGCGGTCGGCGGAAGACTCGCCGGCTTCGACCTGCTCGAGCTCCGCCTGCGCCTCGTCGAGCTGCCGCTGTGCCCGCTCGTCGTCGATCTCGTCTGCCTGCACCGCGTCGTCGACCAGGGCGATGGCCCGATCCTCGAGCACCTGGAAGAACCCGGGGCCGGTCGCGAACTCCTGGATGGTCCCGTCGCCGAGGTGCACCCGCGTCGAACCGGCGTTCAGCATCGCGACGAGCGGCGCATGACGCGCGAGCACGCCGATCTCGCCGGCTGCGCCGGGCACGATCAGCATCTCGGCGTCGCCGTCGAACGCGGCGCCTTCAGGCGTCACGACCGAGACCGAGAAGAGCGGATGGTCGGCCACTAGGCCGCCGCAGGCTCGGGCTCTGGCTCGGGCTCCGGCTCGGCCTCGGGCCGGCCCTGCATCTGCTTCGCCCGCTCCTGGGCCTGCTCGATCACGCCGACCATGTAGAACGCCTGCTCCGGCAGGTCGTCGTGCTTGCCGTCGAGGATCTCGGTGAACCCGCGGATCGTGTCCTCGAGCTTCACGTACTCCCCAGGCGTTCCGGTGAACTGTTCGGCGACGAAGTTCGGCTGCGAGAGATAGCGCTCGATCTTGCGCGCACGCTGGACGACGAGCTTGTCCTCGTCGGAGAGCTCGTCGATGCCGAGGATCGCGATGATGTCCTGCAGGTCGCGGTAGCGCTGCAGCACCTCCTGGACCCTCGTGGCGGTGCGGTAGTGATCTGCCGAGACGATGCCCGGCTGCAGGGCGCGCGACGTCGAGTCGAGCGGATCCACAGCCGGGTAGATCCCCTTCTCGACGATCGCGCGCGAGAGCACGGTCGTCGAGTCGAGGTGGGCGAACGTGTTCGCGGGCGCCGGATCGGTGAGGTCGTCCGCGGGCACGTAGATCGCCTGGACGGACGTGACCGAGCCCGTGCGCGTCGACGTGATCCGCTCCTGCAGCTGCCCCATCTCGGTGGCGAGCGTCGGCTGGTAGCCGACCGCGCTCGGCATGCGGCCGAGCAGCGCCGACACCTCGGAGCCCGCCTGCACGAACCGGAAGATGTTGTCGATGAAGAGCAGGACGTCCTGACCCTGGTCGCGAAAGTACTCGGCCATCGTCAGCCCCGAGAGCCCGACGCGCAGGCGCGCGCCCGGCGGCTCGTTCATCTGCCCGTAGACGAGCGCGACCTTGTCGAGCACCTTCGACTCGGTCATCTCGAGGATGAGGTCGTTGCCCTCGCGCGTCCGCTCTCCCACGCCTGCGAAGACCGAGACGCCGCCGTGCTCACGTGCGATGTTGTGGATCAGCTCCTGGATGAGCACGGTCTTGCCGACGCCCGCGCCGCCGAAGAGGCCGATCTTGCCGCCGCGCACGTACGGCGCGATGAGGTCGATGACCTTGATGCCGGTCTCGAAGATCTCGATCTTCGGCGAGAGATCGCCGAAGCTCGGAGGATCGCGATGGATCGACCAGCGCTCGCCCGTTGCCTTCTCCTTGCCGTCGACCGGATCGCCGATCACGTTCCAGATGCGGCCGAGCGTCTGGTCGCCCACCGGCACCGTGATAGGACCGCCGGTGTCGACGACCTCCGTGCCGCGGGCGAGGCCGTCGGTCGTGTCCATGGCGACCGCGCGCACCCGGTCGTCGCCGAGATGCTGCTGTACCTCGGCGATGAGCTCGCCTCCGTCGACGGCGATGCTGAGTGCGTGGTTTATCTCGGGCAGACCGTGTGGGAAGACGGCGTCGAGCACGACGCCCTTGATCTCGACGATGCTGCCCCTATTACTGCCGTTCGAGCGTGTGTCGGCCATGAGTCTCCTGAAAGCGTGGAACGAATCGGGGTGCGGCGCGGCGAAATCTAGCCGAACGGCTGCGAAGCCCTTTCGGCGAATGGAGGAGTCTCAGACGGGCTCGCGCCACCGGGCGTGGTCGCCCGGCAGCTGCGCGACGAACCTCGACACCACGTCGCTCGGACTGGAGCGCGCGGTGAGGTGCGCGGCCTTGACCCCTTGCGCGGCGGGCTTGCCGGAGGTCAGGGAGCCGGCCAGGCCGCCGAGCCCGGCTGCGACGGCGACTGCTACAGCGGCGGCGCAGACCTGGAGCGAGCGGGTGCCGCGTCTGCGGCGACGTGCCGGCACCGCTGTCCGGAGCGGACGCACGAGGGGCGTCTCCCGGATCTCCTGCGTCAGTCCGCCGAGCTCGAGCACGAATCCGGCGCACGACGCGCAGCGCCCGACGTGGGCGCGCACGAGCGCCTGCTCGACCTGCGACAGCTCGCCGTCCAGCCCAAGAGAGGCCCGCATACGGGCCCGCTCGCACTCAGCGGGAAGGACGGCCCCCATGCTTGGTAGGACGGACGCTTCGTAGCGGAGTTAGGGCGGATCGAAAAGCTGCAACCAGGTTGCAAAGCGACCTGGTTGCTTCGGATCCAAGCTACTGCGTGAGGGCGTCGGCGCCGGCGACGATCTCGAGGATCTCCTGCGTGATCTGTGCCTGGCGGGCGCGGTTCATCTGGAGCGTGTAGCGGTCGATCAGCTCGTCCGCGTTCTTCGACGCGTTCCGCATAGCGGTCATCTGGGCCGCGAGGAACGCCGCCGCCGACTCGAGCAGGGCGCGGTAGATCTCCGTCTCGAGATAGACGGGCAGAAGCCGCTGGAGGATCTCCTCGGGCTCGGGCTCGTAGATGAAGTCGCCGCGCAGCGCCCGCTCGCGCTCGGTCAGTTCCTCCTCGCCCTCGAGCACGTGCTCCGGGATCGGAAGCAGGTCGGTGGTCGTCACGCGCTGCACGAGGGCCGACTCGAACCGGTTGTAGACGAGCACGACCCGGTCGACCTCTTTCTCGGTGTACAGCTCGGCGAGCCGGTGCGCGATCGCCTGAGCGTCGTGGTAGGTCGGCTTGTCGACGAAGCCCGCCCACTGCGCGGTCACCTCGTAGCGTCGGAAGCGGAGGGTCGATGCGCCCTTGCGACCGACGATCGTCCAGACGACGTCGCGCCCTTCGGCCCGTTCGCGCCGCTCGAGGTCGAACGCCCGTCTCAGGACCTGGCCGTTGAACGGACCGGCGAGGCCCCGGTCGCCGGTGAAGACGAGGATCGCGACTCGTTGCACGTCGCGCCGCTGCAGGAGCGCGAGATTGCGGAAGGACGCTGCGGCGCGTGCGGTGCCGACCATCAGCTCCTGCATCCGGTCGGCATACGGCCGCATCTCCTCGATGCGGGACTGCGCCCGGCGCAGGCGTGCGCCCGCGACGAGCTCGAGGGCCTTCGTGATCTTGCTCGTGTTCTTGACCGACGCGATCCGCCGGCGGATGTCCTGCAGCGAAGCCACGGGCTAGGAATACGCGCTCGTCGTCAGACGAGAGCGGACTCCTCCTCGACCGCGAAGGTGTTCTTGAACTTCTCGATCTCGGGCTTGAGCTTCTCCTCGAGGTCCTCGGGCAGGTCGCCCGTCTCGCGGATCTGCTCGTAGATCGAGCCCTCGGCGCGCAGATATTCGCGCAGCTCGTCCTGGAAGCGCGGGACCTGCGGGGTCGGGATGTCGTCGAGGAAGCCGTGGATGCCGGCGTAGATCGCGACCACCTGCTCCTCCGTCGGCCACGGGTCGTACTGCGGCTGATTCAGCGTCGCGACCATCCTCTCGCCGCGCGTCAGTGCCTGCTGCGTCGCGCGGTCCAGGTCGGAGCCGAACTGCGCGAATGCCTCGAGCTCGCGGTACTGCGCGAGGTCGAGGCGTAGACGGCCGGCGACCTTCTTCATCGCCTTCGTCTGGGCCGACGAGCCGACCCGCGACACCGAGGTGCCGACGTTCACCGCAGGACGGACGCCGGAGTAGAAGAGCTCGGCATTGAGGAAGATCTGCCCGTCGGTGATCGAGATGACGTTCGTCGGGATGTAGGCCGCGATGTCGCCGGCCTGCGTCTCGATCACCGGGAGCGCCGTCATCGAGCCGCCGCCCAGCTCGTCGGACAGCTTGCACGCGCGCTCGAGCAGCCGCGAGTGGAGGTAGAAGACGTCGCCCGGGAACGCCTCGCGCCCCGGCGGGCGGCGCAACAGCAGCGAGAGCTGCCTGTACGCGTCGGCGTGCTTCGAGAGGTCGTCGTACATGACGAGCGAGTGCTTGCCCTGGAAGAGGTAGTACTCGCCCATCGCGGCGCCCGCGAACGGCGCCATCCACTTGATCGGCGCCGCCTCGGAGGCTGCGGCGGAGACGATCGTCGTGTACTCCATCGCGCCCTCCTCTCGCAGCCGCTCGTAGACCTGCGCGACGGTCGACGCCTTCTGCCCGATAGCGACATAGATGCAGTGAACGTCGGTGTCCCGCTGGTTGAGGATCGTGTCGATCAGGATCGCGGTCTTGCCCGTCGAGCGGTCGCCGATGATCAGCTCGCGCTGGCCACGGCCGATGTTCGTCATCGAGTCGATCGCCTTGATCCCGGTCTGGAGCGGCTCCTTCACCGGCTGGCGGTCGACGACGCCCGGCGCCTTGAACTCGAGCGTCCGGCGCTCGGAAGCCTCGATCGGGCCGCGCCCGTCGAGCGCGTTGCCCAGCGGATCGACGACGCGGCCGAGCAGCGCCTCGCCGACCGGCACGTCGGCGACCTTGCCCGTGCGCCGCACCGTCTGGCCCTCCTTGATCAGCTCCCACTCTCCGAAGAGCGCCGCGCCGACGTCGTCCTCCTCGAGGTTGAACGCGAGCCCGACGACCCCGTGGTCGAGCTCGAGCATCTCCAGAGCGACCGCGTTCTCGAGCCCGTAGATGCGGGCGATTCCGTCGCCGATCTGCAGGACCGTGCCGACCTCGGCGAGATCCGTCTCGACGTCGTATTGCTCGATCCGCTGACGGAGGATCGAGGTGATCTCTTCAGGACGCAGCTTCAAGTCTCTCTCAGCTCCTCACCAGTGTCTGTCGAAGTCGTTCCAATCTCCCGCGCACGCTCGCGTCGGCACGATACGAGCCGGCCTGGAGCACGATGCCGCCGAGGATGTCGGGGTCGACACTGCGCGTCGCCTCGACCGTGCGGCCGGCGGCCTGCTCGATCTGCTCGATGATCGCCTTCGCCTCGTCGTCCGTCAGCTCGCGTGCGGTCGTCAGCTCGACCGTCAAGCGGCGCTCCTCGATCGCGATCAGCCGTTCGAACTCCCGTGCGATCTCCTCGAGCTCGCCCGCGCGTCCTTTCTCGGCCACCAGCAACAGGAAGTTCTTGAAGAGCGGTTCCTCGTCGCCCGCGAGATCGGCGAGGATGCCCGACTTCGCGGCGGGGTCGAGCTGGGGGTTCCGTAGCACCGCGCGCAGCTCGGGTGACTGCTCGAGCGCTGCTGCGAAATCGGCGAACGCCTCGCGCACCGGCGCGAGCCGCCCCTCCTCCTTCGCGGCCGAGAACAGCGCCTCGGCATAGATGCGGTGTGCGACGGCTATCGGTCTGCCTCCTCGAGGCGCGAGAAGTCGAGCGAGCCGATGGCCTGCGAGATGAGCTCCCGGTCGCGGTCGGCGTCGAGCTTCTGCCCGACGACGATCGACGTCGCTTCGAGCGTGAGATCGGCGACCTCGGCCCGGATCTGCTCGAGCGCGCGTGCAGTCTCCGCGGCGATCTCACGGCGGGTCTCCTCGAGACGGCGCTGGCGCTCGTTCTCGGTCTCCTCGCGCATGCGACGCTCCATCGCTTCGCGGGTATTGCGCGCCTCCGCGAGGATCTCCTCTGCCTCTCCGCGCGCCTCCTGCATCAGCGCGCGGTGCTCCTCGAGCAGTCGACGCGCCTCCGCGCGCGCGTTGTCGGCCTCCTCGATCGAGCGGCGGATCTGCTCGCGGCGCTCGTCGATCATCTTCTGGATCGGGCCGAACGCGTACCGCCTCAGCACGAAGAACGTGATGAAGAACGCGACGATCGTCCAGATCATCAGACCCGGGGTGACCTGGATGAGAGCGTTGCTTGCGAGCATCGATCAGGCTCCGATCAGACGAGGACGTACGCGAGCAGGCCGCCGATGAGGCCGTAGAAGACGACCGCCTCGGTGAGCGCGAAGCCGAGCCACTGGATGCCCTGCAACTCGCCGCGCAGCTCCGGCTGCCGTGCGACCGACTGGATCATCGAGCCGAAGATGTTGCCGATGCCGACGCCGGCGCCGAGCGAGCCGAGACCGATACCGAGCGCCAGCGCGATCGCTTTGCCGGCCTTGGTCACGTCGCCGGAGGTGGCGGCGATGACGGTGTGAAGCATTCGAGTTTCCTCCCTAGTGTTCCGGCTCGATCGCCGAGCCGATGTAGATGGCGGACAGGGCAGCGAAGATGAACGCCTGGATCGAGACGACGATCACGACCTCGAACAGGTAGAAGATGGTCGCCGCAGGGACGACGAGAATCGCAAGGTAGACGTTCTCGAGCACGAAGATCAGCCCGATGAACGTGAGGATGAGCATGTGACCCGCGAGCATGTTCGCGAAGAGTCGGACGCTCAGCGAGATGAGCCGCATGAACTGGCCGAGGATCTCGAGCGGGATGATCAGCGGGAGAATCGCCCGCGGCACCTCTGGGATCCAGCTCTTGAAGTACCGCACCGGGCCGTTCCAGCGAATCCCCTCGACGTGCGTGAAGATGAACGTCAGGAGCGCGAGCGCGAGCGTCACGGAAAGAGAGCTCGTCGCGGCGTAGATCCCCCACACCGGAATGCCGTGCCACGTCTCACCGGTGAGCGGCAGCGGGATGAACCCCAGGAGGTTCACGACCCAGATGAAGAGCATCAGCGTCGCGACGTACGGGAACCAGCGGCCGATCGCCTTGTGGGGTAGGCCCTGCTCTGCGACCTGTGTCTGCGCGATCTCGTAGATCTGCTCGCCGACCGCCTGGCGCCGCCCGGGGGTCTTGACGCGCATCAGGCCGACGCCGAGCAGGATGGTCAGCGCCGCGCCGATCAGCAGGTAGACGACAGCCTTCGTGATCGAGAGGTTGAGCGGGCCGAGGTGGATCGGCACCCATTCGTGCTGCTCGAACTCCGTCGACGGGTCGAACGTGCCACGCGCCATCGCGGCCGAGGGCGCCGCGAGCGCGAGCACGACGGTCAGTGCGAGGAGGCGGGCGCGCGTCACGACTGCGCGCTTCCGAAGTACGTGGCGAGCGAGAGCCCGAGCTCGAACGTGTACGCGAGTGCGTACGTCACGGCGGCCGCGATCGCGAGATGCGGGTCGGCGACCGCTGCGGCCACGAGGACCGCGAGCAGGCCGATCGACTTGAAGAAGAGGCCGAATGCTTGCACGCCGGAGGCGGCGAGCGTAGCCGCACCCGACCGGCTCCGATGCAGCACGACGTCGACGAGGTGCACCGCAACCCACAGGACCGCGGCGAGCCCCCAGCCGGCGAGGCTCCAGCCCGCGAGCAGGAAGACCGGGAGCGCGGCGAGCACCACGAGCGCCGATCCGAGCGCAGGAAGCAGATGGCCGGGCTCAGGGCGCGGCGTCGAAAAGACCGAGCTCGGCACTAGAACGCGTCCCGGTAGCGTCGGTAGACGGCGAGGATTCCCGCGAGGATGCCGATGATCGCGCCCACGAGCGCCCCGATCCCGGCCGCTCCGGCCGCCCAGCCGACGAGGACGCCGACGCCGATGCAGAGGACGAGCGCGGCCAGCAGCACGCCGCCGGCCCCGGCCGGGTCGAAGGAAGACGGAGAGGCGGCCTGCATTTGCAGGGGCGAGCGTACCAGAGGCGAGCGACGAGCTTGTAACACGCCGTTTCGCCAGATCACCGCCTTTTCTGCTCAGTTCGTGCGGCTGTTTTTGGCAGGATCCGCCGGTGGTCCGTCCGCGAGTTCTGCTCGTCCACGGAAGCGTCGTCAACGGCGAGATCACCTGGAGCGCCCAGCGGCCCCTCGCCGAGCGCTTCGAGCTGGTCGTGCCGAATCGTCGTGGCTTCCCTCCCGGGCCGGACGTCGAGCGGGTCGACTACGCGGACGAGGCGGCCTGGCTCGGGCAGTTCGTCGAGCCCGGCACGCATCTCGTCGGGCACTCGTACGGAGGGTTGGTCTCGCTCTTCGCCGCGGGCGACTACGCCGACCGGATCCGTTCGCTGACCGTGATCGAGCCGCCGGCGTTCGGGATCGCCGCCGGAAACCGCGCTGCGGATACGTACGCAGCCGACGCCACGCGTCTCTGGGAGGAAGGGCCGCGCGACCCGGAGGCGTTCCTGCGTTCCTTCCTGGCCGCGGTCGGCTCGACCATCCCGGCCGGCGAGCTCTCGCCCGCGATGTTGCAGGGAGCGCGGACGCTCCAGGTCGAGCGCTACCCGTGGAAGGCGAGGCCCCCGCTCGACGAGCTGGCGGCGGCGCCGTTTCCGAAGCTCGTGGTCTCCGGTGCGCACAGCGACGCGTTCGACGCGGTCTGCGACGTGCTGGTGGCGCGCATCGGCGCAGAACGCGCTGTGCTGCCGGGAGCGGGTCACTCGGTGCAGCGGCTCGGGGAGCCGTTCAACGAGCTCCTCACCGCCTTCGTGGAGCGAGCCGAGAGCTCCTCGGGCATGAGCTCAGGCCCGTAGAACAAAACGCAGGTCCGCCGCGTTACACGTTGATGTGACCGCGGCCGCCTCCACCGCCGAGAGCACGGGACGCGCCGACATGTCCGCTCTCGCCGCCGCCGCTGTGACCGTGCTCCTCTGGGCGTCGGCGTTCGTCGGCATCCGTTCCGCGGGGCGGAGCTTCTCCCCGGGCGCGCTCTCGCTCGGCCGCCGACTCGTCGCCCTGGTCGTGCTCGCGGCGCTCGGCTTGTTTCGCGGCGAGCGACTGCCGCACCGGGCAGCGTTGCGCGCGGCCGGGCCTGCGCTCCTCGTCTGCGGGCTGCTCTGGTTCGGCGCGTACAACGTCGCACTGAACGCGGGCGAGCGCCACGTCGATGCCGGCACGGCGGCGATGCTCGTCACCATGGGACCGGTGCTGATCGCAGTGCTCGCGGGGCTGCTCCTCCACGAAGGCTTTCCGCAGGCGCTCTTCGCGGGCTGCGCGGTCGCATTCGCGGGCGTCGTCGTGATCGCGCTTGCGAGCGCGAATCACAGAGCGAGCACGACCGGTGTTCTCCTCTGCGTCGCCGCGGCCCTCTCCTACGCGGCCGGCGTCGTCACGCAGAAGGTCGTCCTCCGCTCGCTCAGCGGCACGCAGACGATCTTCCTCTGCTGTGCGATCGGCGTCGTCGTGTGCCTCCCGTTCGCACCGCAACTCGCCGGGGAGCTCGGCGACGCTCCGGGCGGCGCGATCGGGTGGCTGGCGTATCTCGGGATCGCCCCGACCGCGCTCGGCTTCAGCACGTGGGCGTTCGCGCTCAGGCGCACCGACGCCGGCCGCCTCGCCGCGACGACGTACCTCGTGCCGCCGCTCTCGATCCTCCTCGGACGGCTCTGGCTCGGCGAGAGCCCGGCCGCGCTCGCCTATCTGGGCGGCGCGCTCTGCCTCGCGGGCGTCGCCGTCACGCGCTCTTCCGCAGCGGGTCGCTTGCGGCTCGCCGTCTTGCGATCGGGTTCCCGATCTTGACGATCTCGAGCACGTAGACGACGTACACGGAGAACGCGACCGCGACGAGTCCGATCGCGGCGGCGGCGGCGGTCGGCCAGGGATGCCAGACGCCGTGCGCGCGGAACGGCACGAACCGCGTCGCGAGCGCGGCCGCGGCGAGCGACAGGCACCAGGCCCAGATCGTGAGCGCCGCGCGAGGCTCCGAGAAGCCGCGGCGCAGAAAGCGGTGGTGGAGATGCGCCTGGTCGGCCTCGAACACCTTCTCGCCGTGCTTGAGCCGGCGTGCGACGACGAACGTCGTGTCGACGATCGGCACGGCGAGCACCAGGAGCGGGAAGAAGAGAGCGACTGTCGCGGCGGTCTTCAGGAGCCCCTGGACGGCGACCGTTGCGAGCACGAACCCGAGCAGCAGCGCACCGGAGTCGCCCATGAAGATCCGCGCGGGATAGAAGTTGTGGCGGAGAAAGCCGACGCAGGCGCCGAAGACGATCGCCGAGAGGATCGCGGCGTTCGGCTTGGCCAATGAGAGCGCGATGACCGCGAAGGTCAGCCCGGCGATGGCGGCGACGCCCGCCGCGAGCCCGTCGAGGCCGTCCAGGAAGTTGACCATGTTCATGATCGCGACGATCCACAGGATCGTGAGCGGCACTCCGACCCAGCTCGGCAGCGAGTGGACCCCGAGGAACGGGAACGTGAACCTGTCGACCCAGACGCCGAACCAGACGGGCACGGATGCGGCGAGGACCTGTCCGCCGAGCTTCTCCCACCAGCGCAGTCCGCGGAAGTCGTCGACTGCGCCCACGGTGACGGCGACGGCGGCGCCGAGGAGCAGCCCCCGTGTCTCGCGGCCGAGCGGCAGGAAGGCGAGCGCCGGCACGAAGATCCCGAGGAAGAGCGCGAGCCCGCCGAGCCGCGGCACCGGCGAGCGGTTCAGCCTCCTGCCGCCGGGACGGTCGACGACGCCGAGCATGCGCGCCATCCCGCCCACGGCGGGCGTCAGGAGCACGACGACGACGAAGGCGACGAGCGCGCCCCAGACGACCTGGAGATGGTCGGTGAGGACGCCGTAGACGCTGTGGTGGATGCTTGCGCCGCCCGCGTCGCGAAGCGTCGCGACGAGCATTGCGCAACCTTAGCGGCGCGGTACGGAAACCCTGCAACAGCCGAGGAGAGCAAGCAACCAGGCTGAAGCCTGGTTGCGTCACCCAACCCCTGCAACCAGGTTGCACAGCAACCTGGTTGCACCTGACGCGCTCCCGCGAGCCGGAAAGCGCAGCGGGGCGAGGGACCATGAGAGCCTCGCAACCTGACTTCAGTCAGGTTGCAGTCGTTTCATCGTCCGAACGGAGCCGACGACCGCAACCAGGCTGAAGCCTGGTTGCTCTCACCCAGCCCCTGCAACCAGGTTGCACAGCAACCTGGTTGCCTCACCGATGCCCCAACAACCAGGTTGCTCAGCAACCAGGTGTTGCACGGAACGCCGTTACTTCGTGCCGTATAAGCGGTCGCCGGCGTCGCCGAGGCCCGGGACGATGAAGCCCTTCTCGTTCAGGGCGCGGTCGATCGCGGCGCAGACGATGTGGACGTCGGGGTGGTGCTCGTGGATGAACTCGATGCCGGGCGGGGCCGCGACGATGCAGACGAGCGTGACCGAGTGGGCGCCCGCCTCCTTCACCGCGTCGACGGCCGCGGCGCTCGAGTGGCCCGTCGCGAGCATCGGGTCGAGGACGATCGCGTCGCGATCGCTGAGGCCGGTCGGAAGCTTCGAGTAGTACTGCACGGGCTGGAGCGTCTCCTCGTCGCGGTACATGCCGATGAAGCCGACCCGCGCGCTCGACACGAGCGACAGCACGCCGTCGAGCATCCCGACGCCTGCCCGGAGGACCGGGCAGACGGCGACCTTCTTCCCCGCGATCCGCTGCGCCGTCATGCGCTCGAGGGGCGTCTCGATCTCGTAGTCCTCGGTGGGGAGATCCTTCGTCGCCTCGTACGTCAGCAGGA
>DASSGL010000075.1:0-6941 GCA_035693525.1 Gaiellaceae bacterium
CCGTACAACCGGCTGCACGAGCGGGGCTACGCGTCGATCGGCTGCACGCACTGCACGCTGCCCGGCGTGGGGCGCGAAGGCCGCTGGTCGGGGATGGAGAAGGTCGAGTGCGGGCTGCACGTCGTGGGGCAGAGCGAATGAACGGGTTCGTCGTCTGGTTCACAGGCCTCTCTGCCGCAGGCAAGACGACGGTCGCGAACATCGTCGAGGCAGAGCTCGAGCGCCGGGGCCTCGTCGTCGACCATCTCGACGGCGACATCGTGCGCACCCACCTCTCGAAAGGTCTCGGCTTCTCGAAGGAGGACCGCGACGCGAACATCGCGCGCATCGGCTGGGTCGCCTCGCGGCTCGCCCGTGCGGGGGCGGCGGTCGTGGTCAGTGCGATCTCTCCGTACGAGGCCGCTCGCCGTCACGCACGCTCGCTCGTCGAGCCGCACGCGCCGTTCGTCGAGGTGTACGTCGCGACGCCGCTCGAGGAGTGCGCGAGGCGCGACCCGAAAGGCCTCTACGCGGCCGCCTTCGCGGGAGAGATCGACGACTTCACGGGCGTCTCGGCGCCCTACGAGACGCCGTCGAGCCCCGAGGTGACGCTCGACACGACCGGCGTCAGCCCGACGGAGTCGGCGGCAGTCGTGCTGGACCGGCTTGCCGAGCTCAACGTGGTGGTGCCGGCATGACGACGCAAAGGCTGCAACCAGGTTGCACTGCAACCTGGTTGCACGGGTTGCGAGGCGCCGCATGAGCGCCGCCGCACGCACGCTCACCCACCTCGACGACCTCGAGGCCGAGGCGATCCACATCTTCCGCGAGGTCGCGGCCGAGCTCGAGCGCCCGGTGCTGCTCTTCTCCGGCGGCAAGGACTCGATCGTGCTGCTCCGCCTGGCGGAGAAGGCGTTCCGCCCCGGCGGGTTCCCGTTTCCGGTCATGCACGTCGACACGGGACACAACTTCCCCGAGGTGGTCGAGTTCCGCGACCGGCGCGTGGAGGAGCTCGGAGAGCGTCTCGTCGTCGCGTCGGTGCAGGAGTCGATCGACCAGGGGCGGGTCGTCGAGGAGACCGGCCCGCGAGCGTCGCGCAACCGGCTGCAGACGACGACGCTCCTCGACGCGATCGAGGAGCATCAGTTCGACGCCGCGATCGGCGGCGCCCGCCGTGACGAGGAGCGTGCCCGTGCGAAGGAGCGCATCTTCAGCTTTCGCGACGACTTCGGCCAGTGGAACCCGCGGGCGCAGCGGCCCGAGCTCTGGAACGTCTACAACGCACGCGTTCGGAAAGGCGAGCACGTGCGCGTCTTCCCGATCTCGAACTGGACCGAGCTCGACGTCTGGCAGTACGTCGCGCGCGAGGGGCTCGAGCTGCCGTCGATCTACTTCGCGCACGAGCGCGAGGTCTTCAGGCGCGACGGGATGCTCTACGCAAGCTCGGGCTTCGTGGAGCGCATGAACGGCGAGGACCCCTTCGTCGCGTCGGTGCGCTTCCGCACCGTCGGCGACATGACCTGCACGGGCGGCGTGCTCTCCCACGCGGGGACGATCGCCGCCGTCGTCGACGAGATCGCCGCGACGCGCGTGACCGAGCGCGGCGAGACCCGCGCCGACGACCGCTTCACCGAGGCCGCGATGGAGGACCGCAAGCGCGTTGGCTACTTCTGAGCAGGCCATGCAGGCGGAGCTCCTCCGCCTCGTCACGTGCGGCTCGGTCGACGACGGCAAGTCGACGCTGATCGGCCGGCTCCTCTACGACACGAAGCAGATCTTCGTCGACCAGATGGAGCACATCGAGGAGACGTCGAGACGCCGCGGCGACACGTACGTGAACCTTGCGCTCCTCACCGACGGCCTGCGTGCGGAGCGGGAGCAAGGGATCACGATCGACGTCGCCTACCGCTCGTTCGTGACGCCGCGGCGCCGCTTTCAGCTCGCCGACGCGCCCGGGCACGTCCAGTACACGCGCAACATGGTCACGGGCGCGTCGACCGCCGATCTCGCGGTCATCCTCGTCGACGCGCGGAACGGCGTGGTCGAGCAGACGCGCCGCCACGCGTACATCACGTCGATCCTGCGCGTGCCGCACATCACCGTCGCGGTGAACAAGATGGACCTCGCCGGCTGGTCGCAGGAACGCTACGACGAGATCGTCCGCGACCTCGAGACGCTCGGCCTCGCCGACTTGCACGTGATCCCGATGTCCGCGTTGCACGGCGACAACGTCGTGGATGCCTCCGAGAACATGCCGTGGTACGACGGGCCGCCGCTCCTCGAGCATCTCGAGACGATCGAGCTCGCCTTCGACCGCAACCTCGATGGCCGCCGCTTCCCCGTGCAGTGGGTGATCAGGCCGATGTCCGACGACCACCACGACTACCGCGGCTACGCCGGCTCGGTCGCGGGAGGCGTCTGGCATCCGGGCGACGAGGTTCTCGTGCTGCCGTCCGGACGCCACTCGAGGGTCGAGGCGGTCGAGAGCGCCGACGGCCCGCTGGACTCGGCCCTGCCGCCGCAGTCGGTCACGATCCGGCTCGCGGACGACATCGACGTGTCGCGCGGCGACATGCTCGCCGATCCGCTGGAGCCGCCGGTCGTGGCGCGCGAGCTCGACGCGCGCGTCTGCTGGATGAGCGAGCGGCCGCTCGAGCCCCGCTCGAAGGTCGCCGTCAAGCACACGACCCGGTCGGTGCGCGCGGTCGTCGACGAGCTCGTCTCCGTCGTCGACATCCACACGCTGGCCGATACTCCGATGCCCGAGCGGCTCGAGCTGAACGACATCGGCGTCGTCCGGCTGCGCCTCTCGGAGCCGCTCGCCGTCGATCCCTACGCCGACAACCGCGAGACGGGAGCGTTCATCCTGATCGACGAGGCGTCGAACGACACCGTCGGCGCCGGCATGGTCCTCCAGGTCAGCTGAACCGAACCTGCAACCACGTTGTCACCACCCGGCTTGCGGAGCCGGGACCACTCTCTGGTAGTACTAAACGGTGCTCGTCGCGCTGGCTCGTTTCACGATTCGACGTCGCCGCTGGCTCGTCGCCGCCTGGGTGGTGCTCACCCTTCTCGGCGGCGTCGCCGCCGGCAAGCTCTCCGACCGTTGGTTCCAGTCGTTCTCGATTCCGGGCTTCTCCGCGTATGAGGCGAACCAGCGGACGCTGAAGACGTTCGGATCCGGCGAGCAGGCCCCGCTCGTCGCCGTCTTCACGACGCCGGGCAAGGACGTCACGACGGTGCCGGGCATCGAGCGCTCGATCCAAGCGGGCGTGGAGCAGATCAAGGGCCGCGCGCGAGTCGGCTCGTGGTTCGAGACCCACAGCGACGCGTACGTCTCGAAGGACCGGCACACGATGGTGGCGACGCTCTACCCGCCGGGCAACGCGACGTTCTCGACGCAGCCGCCGATCGACGAGGTGCGCGCGGCGCTCAAGCGCACCGCGCCGGCAGGCGTGGAGGTGCACCTCACCGGTCGTGACGCGGTCTTCAAGTCGCAGGGGTCGGAGAACGGCCCCGGCGTCCTGACCGAGACGCTGATCGGCGGCGCCGGCGCGCTCATCGTGCTGCTCTTCGTCTTCGGCACCCTCCCGGCCATCGCGATGCCGATCGTGATCGCCGTGTCGTCGATCCTGACGACGTTCCTCTGCGTGTACGGGCTCACGTACATCACGGACGTCTCGATCATCGTGCAGTTCCTCGTCGCACTCGTCGGCCTCGGCGTCGCGATCGACTATGCGCTCCTCGTCGTGTTCCGCTTCCGCGAGGAGCTGACGCTGCACGACACGACCGAGGAGGCGCTGATCGAGACGATGACGCACGCCGGGCGCTCGGTGATCGTCTCCGGCTCCACCGTCGCCATCGGTCTCCTCAGCATGCTCGTGATCCCGCTGCCGTTCATCCGCTCGATCGGGCTCGGCGGCATGCTCATCCCCGCCGTCTCGGTGCTCTCGTCGATCACGCTGCTGCCCGCGATGCTCTTCATGCTCGGACCGAAGCTCAACCGGGGCCGCGTCATGCCGAAGCGCTTCGTCGATCCGCACCCGGCGGAGACGGGGCTCTGGTGGCGTTGGAGCCGCACGGTGATGCGGCACAGCGTGCTCGTCTTCGTCGCCGGCGTCGCCATCGTCACGCTCGTCCTGATTCCGGCATTCCAGATCAATCCGAGCGACGCGGAGATAGCCAAGGAGCCGGCGAAGGGCGATGCGAATGCGGGTCGCGCGGCGATCACCGCTGCCGGGATGCCGTCGGGCATCTACCTGCCGTACATCGTGCTCGCCGAGCACGGTGCGACCCCGCAGGCACTCCAGACGGTCGCGAAGGATCTCGGTGCCGACAGGGAGATCGCCGGCGTCAGCGCGCCGCCGCAATGGCGGAAGGACGGCACCGGTCTGGTGGAGGCGTTCGGCGTGGACGACGCCAACTCGCGGCCCGCCAAGAAGACGATCTCGAGGCTCCAGGACGACGTCCTGCCGGCCATCCAGAGCCGGCTCGGCGGCGACACGAAGCTCACCCTCGCCGGCGTCGGCCCCGAGGCGAGGGACTTCATCCACGCGGTGTACGGGAAGTTCCCGTACGTGGTGCTCTTCGTCCTCATCCTCACGTATGTGCTGCTCGCGCGGGCGTTCCGCTCGATCGTGCTGCCCCTGAAGGCGGTGCTCCTGAACCTCGTCTCGCTCGGCGCGGCGTACGGGATCGTCGTCTTCATCTTCCAGCAGGGCCACGGCAGCGACGCGATCTGGGGGGTGCAGGCGACCGACGCGATCATCTCGTGGATCCCGTTGATGATCTTCGCGTTCCTGTACGGCATCTCGATGGACTACGAGGTGTTCATCCTCTCGCGCATCCGCGAGGAGTACGACGAGACGCACGACACCAAGTACTCGATCGCGCACGGCCTCGCACGGACCGGCAAGCTCGTCACGAGTGCCGCATTGGTGCTCATGCTGGCGTTCTTCTCGCTCTCGACCGGCCCGGGGCCGGACATCAAGCAGTTCGCGATCGGCCTCGCCGCCGGTGTCATCTTCGACGCGACCGTCATCCGTGCGCTCCTCGTGCCGGCGACGATGCAGCTCCTCGGCCGCTGGAACTGGTACTTCCCGCGCCCGGTCGCTCGGCTCCTGCGGGTCGCGCCGAGCGAGCCCGCGGCCGGCGAAGCCCTGCCCGATTAGGCCTTGCAGCAGCTCCGCGACGGCCTCTGGCTCAAGCGCGAGGACCAGCACGAGCTGGGAGCGTTCAAGTGGCGCGGCGCCAGTGCGGTGCTCGCGGCGTGCCGCCCGGATGTCGTCGTCACCGCCTCGACCGGGAACCACGGCGCCGCCACGGCCTGGCCGGCCGCCGCGCGGGTGCGCGGACGGTCGTCTTCGTGCCGGAGCAGGCGAGCGCGACGAAGCTCGCCCTGATCGAGGCGCAGGGCGCCGAGCTGCGACAGGCCGGGGCCGACATGGACGCTGCCAAGGAGGCGGCCCGCGAATATGCCGCGGAGATCGGCGCGTTCTTCTTCGAGGACGGGGCGGAGCCGGCCCAGCGCGAGGGCTACGAGTCGATCGGAGACGAGCTGCTCGACGAGATCCCAGAGCCGGGCGCGGTCGTCGTGCCCGTGGGCAACGGGGCGCTCGCGATCGGCGTCTTCCGGGCGCTCGCGCGCCGCTCGCCCGGGACCCTCCGCGTCGCCGTGGCAGCCGCCGAGGCCCCCGCGATGTGGGAGAGCTGGCGTGCGGGACGCCCCGTCGACTCCGATCGAGCCGCGACCTTCGCGGACGGGCTCGCGGTGCGCGTCGCGATCCCGCAGGCCGTCTCCGAGCTGAACGCGCTCGCGCAGCGCTTCGAGCTCGTCGCCGAGCCGGAGCTCGCCCTGGCCCTCCGGGCCTACGCCGAGGCGGGCATCCGGGTCGAGGGCGCCGCGGCGGCGCCGCTCGCGCTCGCGACCCGCGAGGAGCTACCCGGACCGACTGTGCTGATCGTCACGGGCCGGAACATCGACGACGACCTGTATCACCGAATTCTCACGGGCGGAACGTAGAATCGCTGAGCTTTGCAGCGGCTTCTCACGACGGCGATCATCGTCGGCCTGCTCGTCGCCACGTCCGCGGCCTTCGCGGTGACCGAGCGGCTGAAGCTGACGAAGAGCCCGATCTACGAGACGGTCGTCTACCCGAAGAACGGCTTCTCGCCGACCTGCGGCTGCGCCCGCGGCAAGGCGACGGTGCGGGTCAAGCTCCGGCGCGGCGACGTCGTCACCGTGCGCATCCTCGACCGGCACAAGGACACCGTGCGCCTGCTCGTCGACGGCATACGCGTCTCGCGCGGGATCAACGTCTTCCGCTGGGACGGCCGCACCGACGAGGACGTGCTCGCGAAGGACGGCGTCTACCACGCCGAGATCCACCTTGCGGGTCAGCATCGGACGATCGTGCTCCCGAACCCGATCGAGCTCGACACGAAGGTGCCCGAGGTGAAGCTCGTCACCGCGAGCCGCGACGTCTTCTCGCCGGACGGCGACGGCCAGGCGGACTTCGTGCGTTTCCACTACGAGCTGAGCAAGCCCGCGCATGTCAACTTGTATCTGCACGGAGAGCGCATCTTGCGCACGTATCGCCACCCGGCGAGCGGGACGTTCTCGTGGACCGGCGTCGCGAACGGAGTCGCGCTGCCGCAGGGCGCGTACACGCTCGAGGTCGGCGCGGTCGACCTCGCGGGGAACAGCACGCCGATCACGGAGCGCCGGCGGATCCACGTGACGATTCGCTTCATCGACATCGCGAGCCACCGCATCGTCGTGCGCGCGGGCAAGCGCTTCTCGATCGGCATCGCGACAGACGCGAAGCGCTACCGCTGGCAGCTCGGAGGGCGGAAGTCCTTCGCGACCGGACCGGTGCTGCGCCTGAAGGCCTCGACGCGGCGCGGCCGGTACACGCTCACGGTGTCCGAGCACGGGCACGTCGACCGCGCCGCGGTGCTCG
>DASSGL010000076.1:0-2369 GCA_035693525.1 Gaiellaceae bacterium
GACTGCGTCGTGGCAGGCGTGCGCTTCAAGGCCGGCGGGCGGACGAAGATCGCGACGCTCCTCCTCGGCCTCTACGCCGACGACGGGCATCTCGACTACGTCGGCTCGGCCGCCGTCGGCGCGAGGCGGCACGACGAGATCGCCGCGCTCGTGATGCCGCTCGTCGACCTGAAGAGCGACCGCCGCTTCTCCGAGCCGAACCGCTGGGGCACGGGCGAGCTCGAGGAGCAGGCCGTGAAGCCGAAGCTCGTCGTCGAGGTGCGCTTCGACAAGCTCGAGAAGAGCCGCTTCCGCCACGGGACGAAGATCGTGCGCTTCCGTCCCGACAAGGATCCGTCGCAGTGCACGTGGCGCGAGGTGCGCCCGCCGCGCCGGCCCGACGACCTGGCCGTCGAGGATCTGCTGGCGTGACCCTGCGCTCTACGACTCCTTCTTCGCGCGCGAGGGCTGCACGCGCCTCGGCTCGCCCGGCATCTTCGGGAAGTTCGGCGGGTACGGCGCCTCGCCGACGCCCTGCGCCTCCTCGCGCTCGACCCACTCGAGCAGCACGCGCAGATCGCACACGGCTTCGTCGATCCCTTCGTGGAGGTCGCCGAGCTTCGCGAAGCGCGGTGGCATCGTCGCGATCGTGAAGTCCTCGGTCTCGACGTCCGGTAGCTCCTCCCAGCTCACCGGCGCCGAGACGGTCGCGTCGGGGCGCCCGCGCACGGAGTAGGCGCAGAGAATCGTGCGGTCGCGGGCGTTCTGGTTGTAGTCGACGAAGACGCGTTCGCCGCGCTCCTCCTTCCACCAGGCGGTCGTCACGAGCTCCGGCGCGCGACGCTCGATCTCGCGCGCGAACGCCAGTGCGCAGCGGCGCACGACCCTGAACTCCCAGTTCGGCTCGATCCGGCAGTAGACGTGGACGCCGCGATTCCCGCTCGTCTTCGGCCAGCCGACGAAGCCGATCTCGTCGAGGACCTCGTGCACGACTGCGGCGACCTGCTTCGCCTCTGCGAATCCGGTCCCTGGTTGCGGATCGATGTCGACGCGCAGCTCGTCCGGCTTCTCGGGATCCTTGCGACGCGACGGCCAGGCGCCGAACTCGAGCGTCGCGAGGTTCGCCGCCCAGGCGACGTGCGCGACCTCGGTGACACACAGCTCGTCGGCGTGGCGGCCCGACGGGAACGTCACGCGCGCCGTCTCGATCCAGTCGGGACGGCGCTCGGGCACGCGCTTCTGCCAGATCACCTCGCCGCCGACGCCTTCCGGCTGGCGCTTCAACTGGCATGGTCGTTCGTACAGCGCGCGCACGATCCCGTCGCCGACCGAGATGAAGTACTGCACGAGATCGAGCTTGGTCTCGCCGCGCGCCGGGAAGTACACCTTGTCCGGGTTCGTGACCTTGACGACTCGCGTCCCGACCTCGAGCTCGACGAACGGCGACGGCATGCCCGGAGTATGGTGAAAACGTGCTTGAAGACCCGCGCCCGGTCCCCATGACCCTCGAGCCGCTCGACGACTTCGTCGTCATCGAGACGACCGACGAGGAGACCGAGACTCGCGGCGGGCTCATCCTGCCGGCGAGCGCCGAGACGCAGTGCAGCGCGGGCATCGTCACCGCCGTCGGCCCGGAGGCGGAGGGCGTCGCGCCCGGCGACAAGGTGCTCTTCGTCAAGGAGTCCGGCTACGAGGTGCGCTTCGGCGGCCACGCGATCAAGGTGCTGCGGAGGTCCGAGCTGATCGCCCGCATCCACGACTAGCGGCGGGTACCATGCGGCGCGCTCGGAGGGGTGGCAGAGCGGTCGAATGCGGCGGTCTCGAAAACCGTTATCCGTCGTTAGGCGGATCGAGGGTTCAAATCCCTCCCCCTCCGCTCAACTGAGCTACGCACCGAGACACGACGAAGGAGTCCGACCCGCTACCGTCGTCGCGAATGGCGCGACAGATTCTCACCATCGCAGCGGCGACCGGCTGGTCGGCCGAGTTGAGCGCCGGCGACGAGCTCAGCCTCGATCGCCGGGTGACGCTCGTCGGCTGGGCGCTGGTCGAGTCCGACGAAGGCGAGAGGGAGGTCGTCGGCCTCATCCTTCATCCCCGCGACGAGATCGAGCCGACCGGCCGGATCGGCCTCGTCGACGAAGTACCGGGATTCGTCGGCTATGCGTTCGGAGGCGTCCGGACGCAGCCGAACTGAAGCCCGGTGCCGGCGCTCGGCCGTGGGCCTGTCAGCCTCCGGCGGCGTCGCGCGCGATGTCGCCGATCACGGCGGCCAGCTCCTGCGGGCGCGACCACATGGGCCAGTGGCTCGTCGGGAGGTCGACCCACGTGAGATCGCGCAGCTCGGCGAATCCGGCGAGCCAGGCGTAGCCCTCCTTGATCGCCTCCTT
>DASSGL010000077.1:0-2009 GCA_035693525.1 Gaiellaceae bacterium
GACTGCGTAGCTCAGCGTGCAAAGAGCGTCTTTCCGCTCGCGGGGTCGAAGAGATGGATCCGGGCGAGATTCACCGTCAGGCCGAGGCGCTGCCCCGGCTCCGCGCTCGTGCTGGGATCGAGCCGCGCCGAGAGTGCGCCCGCGAGCTCGACCGACCGCTCGCCGATCTCGACGACGTCGAGCCCGGGGACGCGGAAGTACGCATATGTCTCCGGCCCGAGCTGCTCGGTCACCTCGATGTCGGCCGGGAGCACGGCGAGGCCGTTCTGGCTCGAGAGGCGTGGATCGGCGAACTCCTCCGGCCGGAGGCCGACCAGCACCTCCTGCGGCGCGGCGCCGAGCGCCGCCAGCACATGGTCCGGAAGCGCGAACCGATGTGGCCCGAGCGCCACGCCGTCCGCGTCGAGCCGGCCGCGGATGAAGTTCATCGGCGGACTGCCGATGAAGCTTGCGACGAAGGTGTTCTGGGGACGTTGATACAGGCCTTGCGGCGTGTCGACCTGTTGCACGACGCCGTTGCTCAGAACGACGACGCGCTGCCCGAGGGTCATGGCCTCCGTCTGGTCGTGCGTGACGTAGATCGTCGATACGCCGAGCCGGCTGTGGAGCTTCGCGAGCTCTCCTCGCATCTGGACCCTCAGCTTTGCGTCGAGGTTCGAGAGCGGCTCGTCCATGAGGAACACCTGCGGATGCCGGACGATCGCGCGTCCCATCGCCACACGCTGGCGCTGACCTCCGGAGAGCTCGCGCGGCTTGCGCGCGAGGAGCTCGCCGATCCCGAGCAGCTCGGCCACCTCGCGGACTCGGGCCCGCGTATCGCCTCTCGACACGCGCTGCATGCGCAGCGGGAAGCTCATGTTCTCCTCGACCGACATGTGCGGATAGAGGGCGTAGTTCTGGAAGACCATCGCGATGTCGCGGTCCGGCGGCTCGACGTCGTTCACGACGCGGTCGCCGATCCGGATCTCCCCCGAGGTCACCTCTTCGAGCCCGGCTACCATTCGGAGCGCCGTCGTCTTGCCGCAGCCGGAAGGACCGACGAAGATCATGAACTCGCCGTCGCTGACGGTGAGGTTCATCTCGTTGACCGCGAGCGTGCCGTTCGGGAAGCGCTTGCTGACGCCGTCGAAGTCGATCGAGGCCATCGCGCGCTAGCTCCGGGCTCCGAGTATCGTCACGTCGCGTACCGGCCCGGGAGGTGAATCGGACGATGTTCTCGCCGCTGGTCGACGTCTTCGGCGATCAGGAGGTGATCCGGCTCTTCTCCGAGGAGTCGCTCGTCGCAGCGTGGCTCGAGTGCGAGCGTGCGCTCGCCGACACGCAGGCCGAGCTCGAGGTCATCCCCTCTGACGCCGCACGCGAGATCGCGTCCGCCGCGAGGCCCGAGCACGTCGATCTCGCGTCCCTGCGCGAGCAGACGCTCGTCGTCGGGTATCCGATCCTGCCGCTCCTCGACCAGATCGTGCGGCGATCGCCTGCCGCGGGCCGCCATCTCCACCACGGCGCGACGACGCAGGACATCATGGATACAGGCCTTGCCCTCGTGGCCGGCCGTGCGCTCGACCGCGTCGAGCACCTTGCGCGAACGCTCGGCGATCGGCTCGCGACGCTGGCGCAGGAGCACCGCCGCACGGTGATGGCCGGCCGGACGCATGCTCAGCCTGCCGTGCCGATCGCATTCGGAGGCAAAGCGGCGATCTGGCTGTCCGAGCTCGCGCGCCACGTCGAGCGGCTGCGTTCCGCACGCGAGGGTCTCGCGGTCGTGCAGCTCCACGGTGCAGCCGGGACGGCCGCCGCGCTCGGCCGACGGAGTCGCGACGTGCGTCACGGCGTCGCACGACGACTGGGTCTCCGCGCGGTCGACGTGCCGTGGCACGCCGCGCGCGACGGCGTCGCCGAAGCGGGCTTCGCGCTCGCCGCCGTCGCGGGGCTCTGCGGCCGGCTCGCACGGGAGGTCGTCGAGCTCGGGCGGCCGGAGATCGGCGAGCTGCGCGAGGAAGCCGGTCACC
>DASSGL010000078.1:0-2001 GCA_035693525.1 Gaiellaceae bacterium
GCCTCGTCCATCGCACGCGCCGACGCGAGCATCTCGTCGAGAGGCTCCATCGTGAGCTGCATCACGCCGACGCGAAACGGCACCGCCACCAGCGCTAGCCGCGCGCCTGCGCTTCGTTCACCTGCTGCTCGAGCGCGGTGAGGACGTGCTGCACCTGCTGGTTCACGATCGGCTGGAGCACACGCTGACCCATCGAGCCGACCGGCCCGGCGATCTTGACGTCGGCCGACCACTTCATCGCAGTCCCGCCCCCGTCGGCTTCGCTCAGGTCGAAGCTCGTCTGCATGTTCATCATCGCGCCGACGCCCTGTCCCTTGATCTTCAGCATCGCGTGCTCGGGCTCGCGCTCGTCCGTCTTCTCCATGTCGACCTTCATCTTCAGGCCGCCGAGGCCGAGGGGGATCTTGACGTTCGCGGTCCATCGCTGCTCGTCGTGTACGTCGAAGCTCTCCACGCCCGGCATCGTCTTCGCCATCGACTCAGGATCGTTGAGGACTTTCCAGACGATGGCGCGCGGCGCGGCGAACGTGCGCTCGCCCTCGACGATCACGTGTCCACGACCGTGACGGCCTTGCGCGGCGCGTTCAGCATCTCCCACACACGCTTGTAGGGGTTCCAGCTGTCGTACACGATGGCGCCGCCGTGCCCGCGGAGCGCGTCCTGAAGCGCGGCGCAGACCGCATGTATCCCGGCGCCGCCGCCTTCGCCCATTCCCTTCGTTCCGAGCGGCGTGAACGGCGACGCGCTCTCGATGTAGCCGGTTCGGAGCGGCGGCATGTCGAGGGCGTGGGGCACGTGGTAGTCGTAGAAGTTGGGCGTCAGCAGGTTGCCGTCCTCGTCGTACTCGAACGACTCGTGCACAGCGGCGCCGAGCGCCTGCGCAGTGGCCCCCATCACCTGCCCTTCGACGATCTGCGGATGGATGCGGAGCCCGCAGTCGTCGACCGCTGCATAGTCGACGACCTCGTAGTGGCCCGTCTCCGGATCGATCTCGACGACGGCCGCGTGGATCTGCGCGGCATAGGTCAACGTGAGGTTGCCGAACTTGCGCTCGACGTCGGGGACCTGGAAGGGCGGCCGGTAGACGTAGCGGCAGTTGAGCGTGACGTCGAGGTCCTCCGGCAGGCCGGCGTTGTTCGCGTTGATGATCGCGCCGCACGCCATGAACGGGAGGGCTGCCTCGGGATTGTCCTTCATGCGCACCGTGCTCTCGGCGAGCTCGAGCGCCTCGACCGGGGCGCCGAGGATGACCGAGCCGAGCTTCTTGATCTGCTCGGCGAGCATGTCGGTCGCGCCCTTGACCGCGCTCAGGCCGGTCACCGCGAACTGCGACGCGTACGTGCCGGAGAAGCCCGCGTGCGAGTTCCAGTAGCTGTCGTGGCCGGCGCGCACGTTCACCTCGTCGACGGAGCAGCCGAGGATGTCGGCGACGACCTGCGCCGCCGTCGTCTCGTGGCCCTGACCCTGCGGCGTGGTGCCGAGCGTGACGACGATCTCGCCGAAGATGTCGAGCTTGACGGTCGCGACCTCGTTGTTGCCGCTGAACTGCAGCTCGGGGTTGATCAGGCGGGACTGGCCGAAGTTGTTCGTCCCGGAGTCGAGCGTCGAGCCGATGCCGGCGCCGAGCAGCTTTCCGCGCTCCGCCGCCTCGCGCCGGCGATCCTCGATCGAGTCCCAGCCGATCAGCTCGGTCGCGATGTCGAGCATCTTCGCGTAGTCGCCCGAGTCGTAGACGCAGCCGTTCGGCGTCTCGTAGGGCATCTCCTCGGCCTTGATGTAGTTGCGCTTGCGCACCTCGATCGGATCGAGCTCGAGCTCGTGCGCGACGATGTCGATCACGCGCTCCGTGAACCAGAGGTGCTGCATGCGCGAGTAGCCGCGGTTCGGCGAGCACGGCGCCTTGTTCGTCGCGACCTGCGTGAAGTCCAGGCGGATGTTGCGCCAGCGGTAGACACCCGGCGTGACCTGCGCCCAGATGACGCCGCCGAGCGGCTCGTACCG
>DASSGL010000079.1:0-4085 GCA_035693525.1 Gaiellaceae bacterium
ACAACGCACCGGTGATGTGGCGCGGGCCGATGCTCCACCGGGCGCTCGAGCAGTTCCTCACCGACGTGCACTGGGGCGAGATCGACGTCCTCGTCGTCGACATGCCCCCCGGCACCGGCGACGTGTCCATCTCCCTCGGCCCGCTGCTGCCGCGAGCAGAGGTTGTCGTCGTCACCACGCCGCAGAGGCTCGCGCAGGAGGTCGCCTCGCGCGCGGCCGCGATGGCGCGAAAGACGAACATGCGCCTGCTCGGCGTCGTCGAGAACATGACCGGGGAAGTCTTCGGCTCGGGCGGCGGAGCGTCGCTCGCCGCTGAGCTCGACGTGCCTCTCCTGGGCCGGGTGCCCCTCGACCCGCTTCTGCGGGAGCAGGGTGACGAGGGCGTGCCGATCGTCGCCGCGCATCCGGAGGCCGAGTCGGCGCAGTCGATCATCGCGATCGCGGACACGATCGACGCCCGGCGAGAGGCGGGGACGATCCTCAAGTCGCTGCCGCTCGTCGGTTGATGCGCGGGGCGCTCAGCGAGACGATCGAAGAGATCTACCGGCTCGCCAGACGGACCGACCACCGCGCCCTCCGGCAGCGGTTGCACGACGACGCCACCTGGCACCCGGCGACGGAGGACGCCTGGAAGCCCTGCGAGAACGCCGACGAGGTCGTCCGCACGATGCTCTGGCGCGCCGACGCGAACCGCCTCCGCCCGGGGGAGATGATCGAGCTCGGCGACCGGGTGCTCGTGCAGCTGCGCGGCCGCCGGCTCGAGCGGCTCGGCGCGCGCGGCTTCATCCCGCGCCTCTTCCAGGTCGTCGTCATCCGCGACGGCAAGGTCGCGAGCATCCAGGACTTCGGTCGGCGCGAGGAGGCCCACGAAGCAGTCGGACTCGACCCCTGAGGGTGTCCGGCGCGGCTGCGTTCTTCGACCTCGACCGCACGCTTCTGCGCCGCTCGTCGGCTCTTGCGCTCGCGCCGGCGTTCCGTGCCGCCGGCCTCATCTCGCGCCGCCAGCTCGCGAAGGCAGCAGCCTGGCAGATGCTCTTCATGGCGCGCGGCGCGAGTCACGAGGCTGTGCGCCGCGCCGCGGAGGACGGGCTCGTCGTCCTGCGGGGCTTCACGCCGGAGGAGCTGCAGGCGCTCGTCGCAGACTCGATGGAGCTCGTGCTCCGTCCGCTCGTCTACGCCGAGTCGCTCGATCTCGTCGCACGGCACAAGCGGCGCGGCGAGCCCGTCTACATCGTCTCGGCGACGCTCCAGGAGATCGTGCGGGCGATCGCCGACGACCTCGGCTTCGACGGCGCGCTCGGCACCGTCTGCGAGGTCGTGCACGGTCGCTACACCGGCCGGGCCATCCGTGCGCTGCACGCGGAGAACAAGGCTCGCTGCCTTCAGGAGCTCGACCACGACCTCGAGGCGTCGACCGCCTACTCGGACAGCCACACCGACCTGCCGTTTCTCGAGGCGGTCGGCCACCCCGTCGCCGTCAATCCCGATCGCGCCCTGCGCCGGATCGCCGCCGAGCGGCACTGGCCGGTGCTGGAGTTCGGCCGTCGTGCAGCCTGACGAGGGTCTCGCGCGCCTGCAGGCGCTCGGGTTCGACGACCCGGACGCGCACAGGCTCTGGGAGCACTTCGACGATGCCGAGCGTCGCGGCAAGCTCGGACACGGGCACTCGCGGATCCCCTGGCTCGAGCAGCTCGACGGATACGACCCCGCCGCGTCGCCGCTCCTCGTTCCGGAGTCGGATTCCTTGTGGCGCTGCGACGCCGCCGGCGCGATCGGCTATCTCGTGCTGTCCGCCGTCGTGGAGCGGTGCATTGCCGAGCCGCCTGCGGACGCGCGACTCGTCGTCTGCGAGCGGACGTTCCCGACGGGCATGCTCGGCCACTGGGCGCGGCGCCTCGCCGAGGCCGAGTTGGTCGGGCTCGTCACGGCGACCTCTCCCGCCCGCCTCGGGCCGCCCGGCGGGCCGAAGCTCGCCGGCACGAACCCGCTCGCCGTCGGGATCCCGAGCTCGGACGGAGCACCGGTCGTCGTCGACGTCTCCATGGGAGCGGTGACCTGGGGCGACGTCGTCGCCGGCTTCGCCGACGAGAAGCAGCTCGTCCCGTTCGGCGGCGCCCAATGGCACAAGGCGCTCGCGCTGGCCGTCGGGCTCCAGCTCCTCGTCGACGCGCTCGTGACGCAGGCCGGGCACGGCGCGGTGCTGCTCGTCGTCCGCCCGCAATCCGATCCGGTGCCGGCGCTGCGCGCCCTCGGCGCGCGGCTCCCGGGAGAGTAGCTACGTCGGGAAGCGCGGATCGTCGCGGATCGAGTCGAGATCCTCGTCCCTCCGTGCGTACTCCCGGAAGCGCTCTCCTCCCTCGACGGCGATCGCCAGCTCGTCGAGCGCGCGCTCGCGGTTGCCGTCGAGCGCCTCGACGCACGCAAGCTGGTAATGCACGACCGGCGCGTCGGTCTCCTTCAGCGCGTTCTCGAGGATGCGCCGGGCGCTGTCGTAATCGCCCTCCCGCATCGCCGGCAGTGCCGGGAAGAAGAACTCCCACGGCGAGGGCTCGTGCTTGCCCGGTACGCCGCCGATTGCGATTACCGTCGTGCCCGCCTCCTTCGCGACTGCGTGCCGGCGCAGGAGCGGGTCGTCGAGGTAGACCATCGTGCCTGCAGGCGCGTCGATCTCCTCGCCGTCGACGGTGAAGACCGCGTGGCCGGTGTGCACGAAGTAGATCTCTTCGTGACCGAGCTGTTCCTCGGTGTGGTCCTCGACGACCTCGTCGCCCGCGTGCGCTGCGGTATACGCGTTGATGCCGAATGCAGTTACGCCGAGCGAACGACGCACGGGCTTCCAGACGAGCGTGCCGAGGACCGGGATGCCCTCGATCTCGTCGACCCGCAGGATCTTCACGACGACGCCTGGCGCAGCGCCTCGAGCACGACGGGGTCGATCGCGTCCTCTCCGTCGACGCGCTCCTCGAGGTTCGCGACACCGGCCCAGGCATCGAGCGACCCGAATCCGAGCCGCTCGAGCCGCTTCTCGACCTCGCGCCGCAACCTCTCGTCGAGCGCCAGCCATTGCGCTCGCGGCGTGGCGCCGAAGAGCACGTCGTGCAACCCGTGGAGGCGTCGCAGCTCCTCGACCGGCTGCGGGTGGTCGTCGACCCGCAGGTCGACGGCGACGTCGGAGAGCCCGGCGTAGCCGCCGGCCCGCTCGACGACAAGGAGCGCCGCCGACTGCTGGCCGCGGCGGTCTCCGCCCGCCTCCTGCGCCGCGGCGAGGCAGGCGATCAGCCGGAGCGCGAGGCTTTGGCCCGCGGTCGCCTCGAACGTCGTCGCGAGTGCGTCGACCGTTTCCGCCCCGACGAGGATGTTGCCCTGTGCGGCAAAGCCGGTCCCGCTCCGATGCCCCGCCCAGTCGAGGCACGCCGAGCCGGTGTAGGACGCCGACCCGCCGTGCCGGTCGACCACTCCAACCTGGCGCTCCTCGCGGCCGTCGTCGGCTGCGGCGAGGTGCCGCACCACCTCTTCCGCGGGCAGGCCGTCGTGCAGGAGGGCGAGCCCGTCGGGCCCGTACGTCGGATTGGCGTAGGCCTGGGTCGCGATCGCGCCGACGTGCGGCTCCGCCCACGGGACGACCGAGCCCACCGCGAGGAACTTCGACTGCACGGCGACTCCCCATTGCTGGGCTTCGAGATCGCAGGCGGCGATCGAGTAGGTCGCGACGATCATCCGTAGGTCAGCTTCGTGAGGTCGAGCTCGAGCAGGTCGGGCCGGTCGCGCGGCACGATCACGCAGGCCACCTCCGGCCGCGCGAGCGCGGCCGTGATCTCTGCCGCCGACGAGGCCCGCACCACGACCGGGACGCCGGAGTCGAACGCCTCTCGGAGGCGCGTCGTGTCGCCCGTGTCGTCGAGCACGAGCGCATCGTCTAGCTCGAGATCGCCCTCGACCGCGAGCTCGGGCACACGTCGGCCCGTCGCGCCGAACCAGCGCTCCCTCACAGGGTCAGTGACTCCCCGGGCTCGAGCCGCTCGACCGTGATGCCTGCCGGCACGAGCCGTTCGAAGTCCTCTCGCGTGCCGGTGAGGAGCGGGAAC
>DASSGL010000080.1:0-2060 GCA_035693525.1 Gaiellaceae bacterium
TTCGTGTGCGTCGACACGTCCGCCGACGATCCTGCGCAGCTGTACTACACGTCCGGGACAACCGGGCTCGCGAAGGGCATCGTGCACGCGCATCGCTACGTCCTCGGGCACGAGGAGTTTCTGTACTGCCACGACGTGCAAGACGGTGAACGGTTCCACGGAATGGGGGAATGGGCGTGGGCCGCGGGAATCGCACCGCTACTCGGTCCGTGGCGCATGGGCGCGGTCCAGTGCGTCTACCGGCGCCGAGGCGGCTTCGACCCGCACAAGCAGCTCGAGTTCCTCAGCCGTCACCAGGTGACGAACGTCTTCACGACGCCGACGGCCATGCGCGCGATGATGAGCATCGAGGATGCAGGTACGCGGTACCCGCAAGTGTTTCGGCGAGTTTGCTCCGCCGGCGAGCCGCTGAACCCCGAGGCGATCCGCTGGTTCCGCGAGCAGTACGGGATCACCGTGCTCGACTACTACGGGCTGACCGAGTCGTATCCGCTGGTGGCGAACTACCCATTCCTCGAGGTGCGAGAGGGATCGATGGGCAAGCCGATGCCCGGGTGGGACGTGAAGATCCTCGACGAGGACGAACGTCCCGTGGCGCGCGGTGAACGCGGCGAGATCTGTCTCCGTGCCCGCTCGAATCCGCACTACCCGCTCGGCTACTGGCGGAACGACGAGGCGACCGTGGAGACCTTCGGCGGCGACTGGTTCCACACGAAAGACGCGGCGGTCGAGGACGAGGACGGCTACATCTGGTACGTGGGCCGCGCCGACGACGTGATCATCGCGGCGGGCTACCGGATCGGCCCGTTCGAGGTCGAGTCGGCCTGCCTGGAGCACCCCGCCGTGCGCGAGGCGGCGGCCGTTGCCTCACCGGACGAGTTGCGCGGGAACGTCGTCAAGGCGTTCATCGTGCTTGCAGATGGACATTCGCCGTCCGATGAGCTCGCGGACGAGATCAAGACGTTCGTCCGTGAACAACTGTCGGCGTATGCCTACCCGCGCCGGATCGAGTTCGTCGCCGACCTGCCGAAGACGCTGACAGGGAAGATCCGGCGGATCGAGCTCCGGGAGCTCGAGCTCAGCCGGGTGGCGGGCTAGGTCTAGTCGAAGGCAGTCGCCGCCGCCGCCAGCCGGTGCGGCTCGAGCCGTTCGCGCTGTGAGCGCGCCCGTTCGGCCAGGCCAGGTAGATCGACGCTGCGCAGACGCTCGTCGCGATGCTGAATGCTTTCGAGCGCAAGCCACATCGCACGCTTCACCTCGATCCCTCCAGCGAGACCCTCGAGCTCGACGAGCCTGGAGAGCGGTGAGTAGGTGACAACCCGCCCGTTCAGCTTCGCGCGACCGATCTTCTCCACCAGCCAACCGGCAGTGACTCTCGCCTTCGAGGGAGCGATCCCGAGTGTCCGCATGAGGCTCAACAGCGTCTCCCGATCGTCTGCGATCTCGGTCACGAGACCGCGAAGGAAGTCGCCGAGCTCACCTGTCTCGTTCTCACGGAGCGTCCGGCGTGCAAGCTCGAGCCCGAACGTCGAGCCGGCGAGATGGTCGTTCAGATAGATCGGGAGGTAGCGAGCCGGCACGCGCCTTTACGTACCGAGACTGCTCGAGACGGAAACCGTCTTAACCCAACTGTGGTTTCGCAGCAAGCATTCGGTCAGCCCGAAAGGCCCGACTCGTGCGACCCTACGTTCATGCGGACGGCGACCAAGGGTGCGGCCATCCCGCTCGTGACGGCGGCAATCGCGCTCGTGACCGTGCTCAACCGACTCGGCGTGATCCCGCTACGCGACCTCGCGGCATCGCCGGACCGGGTCGCCGACGGCCGAGAGTGGCTGCTGTTGACGAGCGCGTTCGTCGCCGATCGGCCGGTGCTTCCGTCGATCGCCGGTTTCGCGATCGTCGGGGCGGCAACGTGGCTCGCCTGCGGCGGCCGCGTGCTGTGGACGGCTGCGATCGGCGGCCACCTCGTCGCGACCGTCGCCGTCTACGCGGCGCTCGACGTCGCCGGTGTGACGATCACGCGTGCCGACTTCGGCACGTCCGCGATCATCGCCGCGTGG
>DASSGL010000081.1:0-4556 GCA_035693525.1 Gaiellaceae bacterium
GCCGTCTGGATCTCGGCCGCGGACGGCGCGCCGGCGGCTCCCACCGTGACCGTCTTCGTGTCTTGCATGCCGTAGTGGCTGACGGCCCATCCCCCGACCCCGGCCACGACGATCAGCCCCACCGCCGCGACCGCGACCAGCAGCTCTGTCGTGTGGGAGTCGACCCACCCTCGTCCAGGAGTTGCCATCGAAACCGACGCTAGCCACCGGCCGAGATCGTGCGCATTGCGGCTGGCACCACTTGCAAAGTCCGGCAGTCGGGTAGCGCAAGTTGGTGGGCTCCCCCCAGGCAGCAAGGGCGCTCGCCCGTCATCGTTCGGAGCGACCCGCGGAAGGAGAATCGACCATGAGCCCACGCCTCCGGCCAGTCACTGCGACAGCGGCGAAGGTGCCCACATACACGACGTGCTCTGTGTGCCTTCGTGTGCACACCGACCTAGGCTGGCGTGAAGCCGAGGTCGTCATCCGACAGACGCGCTCATTCGACCGAGAGACGGCTCCCAGGCTCGCGCCGGGCCTCTGCGATCGCTGTGAGGCGGAGGTGCGCGCGAGGCGAGCGCGGTCGGCCGAGCCGCTCGCGGCGTGACCGCTGCGTAGACGGCTACGACGTGGCGGTCAGAAGGGCGACCGGATCGTCGCCGTCGAGCAGGACGAGCGTCTCCCCTCCGAGCTCGAAGCGTGAGGTGGCCGCGAGAGCTGCGAGAAACGCCGCTTCACGTTGCATGACCGGTCGTTTCCCGCATGCGGGCGTGGGCACAGGAGCGGCGTGGACGATCTCCGCCACCGGACGCTCGAGGAGAGACTCGAGCATGCACGGCGCGAGCTCGAGACTGCGTATGAGGAGCTGCAGTCGACCGTGGACGAGCTCGAGGCGACGAACGAGGAGCTCGCGACCGCGAGCGAGGAGCTCGAGACGGTGAGCGAGGAGCTACGCGAGCGCACCGAGGAGGCCTTGCACGCGAACGCACTCCTCGACTCGGTCCTCTCCAGCAACGCCCGGGCCGCGATCGTCGTCGACGAGGAGCTGCGGGTGGTCGCAGTGCTCGAGGGCGGCGGTTCGGCCGACGGCGCCAACGGCGCGATCCTCCTGGTCGCAACCTGAGCGTTTCGGACGGCCGTCGGCCGTCCATACTTCACCATGGCCGTACACGAGGTCGCCGAGGACGTCGTAAGAGAGCGTCCCAGGCTGATCTTCTTCTACTCCGAGGCCTCCGGCAGTTGTCGCAGAGCCGAGGGGTTCCTGGCCCAGGTCCTGCAGCGGCGCCGAAACCACGAGACGTTCGCGCTCGTGCGCGTCTCCGTCGACAGCCGCCGCGATCTGGCCGAGCACTTCCGGGTGGAGACCGTGCCCACGATCGTCGTGGTCGAGGCGCGCAGGGTCAAGCGCCGCATCGTCGCGCCCAAGGGCTGCCGTGATCTCGAGGCGTCGCTGCGACCATGGCTGCGTTGAGCACACGAGGAGATGCGCTCCGTCGGCGAGCGAGCGATGCTCGTCGTGAGGCTGCGGAGCTCCGGGGTGCGACCGAGGCCGCCGTGCGCGAGAGCCGACGGCGCCGTCACGAATGCCTGCTCGACGACGCGCGCGCACGCCGAATGCGTGTGCAGCCGCCGGTTCGCAGCGCGTGGAGCGACCTGCACTGGCGACGACCCGAAGCCGACCTCCGTCAGGTGCTCGTCCCGGTTCCCGAGGAACGCTAGCGCCGCCTTGACGCTCGCTCAGTGGGCGTGCAGCTCATGCACGACGGAGTGTCCGCGACCGCGGGAGATCAGCAGGCGGTTGACCGGCAGCGCGACGACGAACGCGATGAGGAGGCCGGCGGCGAGACTCCACCAGAAGAGCCCGTCGCCGAGGCCCGCGGCGAGCGCTCCCGGCACGATCACGATGAAGGCGTTGTCGACGAGCTCCATGACGGAGATCGATACCGTGTCCGAGGCGAACGCCAGCCCGAGCGCACGGCGTACCGGCACGCCGGCACGAACGATCGGCGAGAGGGTCAGCGCGTAGCCGAAGAAGAACGCAAGCACGATCGAGATCGCGATCGAGGCCGCGTCCCCCCACGAAAGCGCGGTCGCGACGACCATGCCCAGCACCTCGCCGATCGCACAGCCCGTCAGGCAGTGGAGCGTGGCCTGCACGGCGGCCCGGTTGAGCGAGCCGGAGCCGTGCGAGTCGGCCTTCATCGCGTCTTCGCAAATCGCTGCACGGCCTCGAGCAGCTCGGCGCTCTTCTCCGTCCCCTGCTGCTCGCCACCCGAGGCGAGCGCTCCGGCGACGTAGTGCCGCACGTGCTCTTCGAGCACCTTGATGGCCACCGCCTCGAGCGCGGTGTCGACCGCTCCGAGCTGCGTGAGGATGTCGATGCAGTAGCGATCCTCCTCGATCATCCGCGCGATCCCGCGAACCTGCCCCTCGATCCGTGCGAGTCGCTTCAGGAGCTGATCCTTGTGCGGCGCGTAGCCGTACGTCCGTATCTCGCTTGTCTCGGTCACGAGTGGAAGCCAGCATACCCCCCGTGGGTATTGATGCGATTCGCTACAGCGTGCCCGGCGTCTCCTGCGAGCACTGCCGCGAGGCGATCGCGACCGAGGTTGCCAAGGTCGCGGGCGTCGACTCGGTCGACGTCGATCTCGACCGGAAGCTCGTGACGGTGCACGGCCGGAGCCTCGCCGAGGCCGTGGTCAGGGCGGCGATCGACGACGCCGGCTACGACGTCGCGGATTGACGGCCGCGCTCGAGCTGCCGATCGAGGGCATGACGTGCGCATCGTGCGCAGCGCGGATCGAGCGTCGCCTGAACAAGCTCGACGGTGTGATGGCGACCGTCAACTATGCCACCGAGCTCGCGGCGGTCGAGTACGACCCCGCGCGTGCGAACCCGGCTGCCGTCGTCGACGCGGTCGAGGAAGCGGGCTACCGCGCACGAGTCTCCGACGACGAGGCGAGGGCGGCGCTTCGGCAACGACTCGTCGTCGCCGCGGTGCTGTCGGCACCCGCCTTGGTGCTCGGCATGGTCGCGCCGCTCCACTTCGTGCACTGGCAATGGGTTGGGTTGGTGCTCGCGACGCCCGTCGTCGTCTGGGCCGGCCGGGCGTTCCACGTCGCCGCCTGGAAGAACCTCCGTCGAGGAGCGGCGACAATGGACACGCTGATCTCGCTCGGGACGCTCTCTGCCTGGGGGTGGTCCGTCGCCGCACTCTTCGCCGGTTCCGGCGAGACGTATTTCGAGGTCGCCGCGGTCGTGATCACGTTCCAACTGGCCGGGCGCTACTTCGAGGCACGTGCGAAGCGCAACGCCGGGTCGGCCCAGCGTGCCCTCGTCGAGCTCGGCGCCAAGGAAGCGACCGTCATGGGAGCAGACGGAAGCGAGCGGCAGGTCGCAGTTGCGGAGCTCGAGGTCGGCGATGTCTTCGTCGTGCGGCCGGGCGAGAAGGTCGCGACCGACGGCGCCGTCCTCGAGGGGCACTCGGCGGTCGACCGGTCGCTCCTCACGGGCGAAAGCATTCCGGTCGAGATCGGGCCCGGCGACGAGGTAGCCGGCGCCGCCGTGAACCTCGGAGGTCGGCTCGTCGTTCGGGCAGAGCGTGTCGGCGCCGACACCGTGCTCGCGCAGATCGCTCGGCTCGTACGCGAGGCGCAATCCGGGAAGGCCCCGGTCCAGCGTCTCGCCGACCGTGTCGCCGGCGTCTTCGTCCCGCTCGTGATCGCGCTCGCGGTCGGCACGTTCGGTTACTGGCTCGCAGACGGAGTGCCGGGCGGGTTCGCGTCCTCGACCGCGGTTGCCGTGCTGATCGTCGCGTGCCCGTGCGCACCGGGGCTAGCCACGCCGACCGCTCTACTCGTCGGCACCGGCCGCGGTGCGCAGCTCGGGATCCTGATCCGCGGTCCCGAGATGCTCGAGGCGACGCGTCGTATCGACACGATCCTGCTCGACAAGACCGGCACGGTGACCGACGGAGCGATGACGCTCGTCGAGGTCGTCGCGAATGGAACTGTCGATCCCGACGAGGCGCTGCGGGTGGTGGGTGCGCTCGAGCACGCGTCCGAGCATCCTGTCGCGCGGGCAATCGCCGGTGCAGCGCTCCGAAGCGCTCCGCTGCCGCGCGTGCAGTCGTTCGAGAGCTACGACGGGCTCGGCGTCCAGGGCGTCGTCGAAGGCCGCTCGATCGTCGTCGGCCGGCCGTCGTTCCTCGGCGCGCGGGGAGTCGTTCTCGGCGGCACGCTGGCAGCAGCCCTGGAAGACGCGCACGCCGAGGGAAGGACCGCGGTCGCGGCCGCATGGGACGGCGAGGCGCGCGCCGTCTTCGTCGTCGCAGACACCGTCAAGCCCACGAGCGGTCGGGCAATCGCGGAGCTGAAGCGACTCGGTTTGCGGCCGGTTCTCCTCACCGGCGACAACGATGCGACGGCGCGCTCGGGCGCCCGCGAGGTCGGCATCGACGACGTGGTCGCCGACGTCCTCCCGGCGGACAAGGCCGCGGTCGTCGACCGGCTGCAGAAGGACGGAGCGGTCGTCGCCGCCGTCGGCGACGGCGTCAACGACGCGCCTGCGCTCGCCCG
>DASSGL010000082.1:0-2071 GCA_035693525.1 Gaiellaceae bacterium
CGAGACGCAGGCTGCGACGATCCTGATCACGCACGATCTCGGCATCGTCGCCGAGCTGTGCGAGCGCGTGATCGTCATGTACGCGGGCAAGATCGTCGAGCACGGCGACGTGCACACGATCTTCCAGAACCCGCGCCACCCGTACACGATCGGGTTGATGGACTCACTGCCGAAGCTGACCGAAGACGAGGAGTGGCTGCGGCCGATTCCAGGGCAGCCGCCGTCGCTCATCAACCGCCCGAGTGGGTGCGCGTTCCACCCGCGCTGCTTCCTCTCCCAGGGTCGGCTCCAGTGCCGCGAGGAGGTACCGCCGCTCCACGCGGTGGACGGCGGGCCGCACCACGGGTCGGCGTGCCACTTTGCGGAGGAGCTCGTCGGGCGTCATTCGAAGTTCTCCGAGCCGGTGCCGGCGGGGGGTGCGTCGTGAGCGACGTCGAGCCGGAGGGGAACGAGACCGCGCTGATCCACGAGCGGGCGGATCAGGGGGAGGAGATCCTCCGCCTCGAAGGGGTCGTGAAGCACTTCCCGATCCGCGCGGGGATCCTGAAGCGCACGGTCGGGCATATCCACGCGGTCGACGGCGTCGACCTCTCGGTCACGGCAGGCGAGACGCTCGGTCTCGTCGGCGAGTCGGGCTGCGGAAAGACGACCTTGTCTCGGACCCTGATCAAGCTCGTCGAGCCGACGGGCGGGCGCATCTTCTTCAACGGGCGCGACATCACCGCGTTCAACCGGCGGCAGATGCGCGACGTGCGGCGCGAGATGCAGATCGTGTTCCAGGATCCGTACGCGTCGCTGAACCCGCGCATGACGGTGCGCGACATCATCTCCGAGCCGCTCCGGATCCACGGCCGCTATCGCGGCCAGACCGGCAAGCAGCGCGTGAACGAGCTGCTGCGCACGGTCGGGCTCTCGCCGGAGCACGGCAACCGGTTCCCGCACGAGTTCTCGGGCGGGCAGCGGCAGCGGATCGGCGTCGCGCGCGCGCTTGCCCTGAACCCGCAGCTGATCATCCTCGACGAGCCGGTGTCGGCGCTCGACGTCTCGATCCGCGCGCAGGTCGTGAACCTGCTCGAGTCGCTGCAGCGCGACTTCGGGCTCACGTACATCTTCGTCGCGCACGATCTCTCGGTGGTGCGTCACGTCTCCGACCGTGTCGCGGTGATGTATCTCGGCAAGGTCGTCGAGATCGGGTCGAGGCGGGACATCTACGAGCGGCCGTCGCACCCGTACACGCAGGCGCTGCTCTCCGCCGTCCCGATCGAGGAGCCGGGCCAGCGCGGGAAGCGGCGGCGCATCGTCCTCGAAGGCGACGTCCCCTCGCCGGCGAACCCGCCGAGCGGCTGTCGCTTCCGCACGCGGTGCTGGAAGGCGCAGCCCATCTGCGCGGAGGAGGAGCCCGCACTCATCGATCGCGGCCAGGGCCATCCCAGCGCCTGCCATTTCGCCGAGATCGTCAAGCCTCTCGACATCATCGGGCAGCCGGCTTCGGTCTAGGCGGCCCTGGCGGTGACAGTCACCCGTCACCGACGAACTGTCTGATCTGGGCGACGATTCGCTGCGGGTCGGAGCCGAAGTATCCCCTGAAGAGAGTCGAGTCGACGAACGGGAAGCTCTTGTCCTTCTCGATGGTCGAGCGGTAGCTGCTCCACCGCCAGTCGGAGGGCCGCTCACACATTCCGGCGCTCACAGGATTGCGTGCGATGTACCGCAGCGCGCTCAGCATGTGCCCGTCGCTCTCGATGCGACCGCTGTAGTAGCGCTCGCCGAATAGATGTCCGGTACGGCCGTGCCTGGCATTGAACCAGCGTGCGTAACTCCAGTTGATCACCTGCATTCCACCCTGAAGGGTGTTCGCCGGCACCTCGACGAGGAGGTGGTAGTGCGTGGACATGACGCAGAAGGACAGGCACGTCCATTTCTTCCGTGTCACGTAGCGCTCGACGAGAGCGCAAAAGTGTCCGTACTCGACGTCGTCCGTAAAGATCGGCATCGGACCGGCGCTCCGTGTCGTCACGTGGTACGTGCCGGCGGCGATGTGGCCTCGTCCGTGACGCGACATTGCGCGACA
>DASSGL010000083.1:0-6160 GCA_035693525.1 Gaiellaceae bacterium
GACGACCACGACGGCGAGCGTTCCGATCGCGTTCGCGAGGATCGCGATCAGGCGCGCCGGCACGAAGGCGAGGTGGTCCTGCGCCGGTGGGATCCCGTGCGCGGCGAACGCGCCGTGCACGGGGACCGCGAGCGCGACTCCGAGCGCGAGCCCCGCATACACGAGCCCGACATGCGCGGCGCGGTTCACGCCCGCGAGCAGGAGCGAGCCGACGCCGAGGAGCGGCGCAGTCAGAAGCGCGCCGGCTGCGTAGTAGACGCGAAAGGCGCGTGCATCCCACTGTGCGGCCTCGCCCCACGCGATCGCTCCCGCCGCGACTGCGTATGCGGCGAGCGACCACGCCCAGGCCGCGAGCTCCGCCCGGCGCGTCGCCCTGTAGCGGCGCGCGAGCGCCCCCGCGAGCCGCAGCGCCACGAGCGCCGCGGCGAAGGCGAGCAGTGCATTCATGGCCGGATGGTGCCTGGCTCCGCTTCTGCACGCCGAGCAACTCGCTAGCCTGCGTGCGATGCCGCAGAAGAGATATCTCTTCACGCCGGGCCCGACCCCCGTGCCGCCGCAGGTGCTCGCGGCGATGGGCGAGCCGGTCGTCCACCACCGCAGCCCGGACTTCAAGCCGGTCTACGAGCGCTGCCTCGCGAGGCTGCGCGACGTCTGCCGGACGGAGCGGGATGTCCTGCTCTTTGCGGCGTCGGGCACGGGCGCGTTCGAGTCGGCGGTCGCGAACCTCGTCACGCCCGGTGAGCCGCACCTCGTGGTCTCGGCGGGGAACTTCGGCGAGCGCTGGGCCGCGATGACCGCCGGGTACGGCGCGGCGGTCGACCACATGCGCTACGCGTGGGGCGAGACGCCCGATCCCGACGACGTTCGCGGGCGTCTGCGCGAGCGCGAGGCGAAGGCCGTCTGGGTCGTCCATTCCGAGACGTCGACCGGGGTCGTCGCCGACGTGCAGGCCGTCGCGAGCGCCGCCCGCGAGGCGGGAGCGCTGGTCGTCGTCGACGCGGTCTCGAGCCTCGGCGCGATTCCGTGCGAGACCGATGCCTGGAGTCTCGACGTCGTCGTCTCCGGCTCGCAGAAGGCGCTCATGACGCCGCCCGGGCTCGGGACGTGCGCAGTCTCGGAGGCGGCCTACGCGGCGACCGGAAGCTCGCCGCGCTTCTACTTCGACTGGGAGCGCACGCGCAAGGCGCAGGCCAAGCTCGACGCGGCCTTCACGCCTCCGGTCTCCCTGGTCGCGGCGCTCGAGGTCGCGCTCGGCTTGCTGCTCGACGAAGGCCTCGAGACGGCGTTCGACCGGCACGTCCGTCTCGGCCGGGCCGCGCGCGCCGGAGCGAAGGCGATGGGGCTCGAGCTCTTCTCCCCCGACGAGGACCGGAGCGCCGTCGTGACTGCCATTCGTGCGCCGGAGGGCGTCGACTCGACCGACGTCGTCCGCGGCCTCCGCGACCGCTTCGGGATGACGATCGCGAACGGACAGGGCGAGCTGCTCGGCAAGGTCTTCCGGCTCGGCCACATCGGCTGGTTCGACGTCTTCGACATCACGACGATGCTCGCCGCCGTCGAGATCGTGCTCGCCGACCTCGGCGCGGACGTCGAGCGCGGCACCGCCGTGACCGCGGCGCTCGAGGCGTACGAGCACTCGCACGTGGCATGAGGGTCCTGGTTCGCGAATCGATCGCTCCTGCGGGCGTCGATCTCCTGCGCGAGCACTTCGACGTCGACGTGGACGGCGAGAGCGACCTCGCCGAGATCATCGATCGGTACGACGCGATCGTCGTCCGCTCGGCGACGAAGCTGACGGCCGACCTGATCGAGCGCGCCGCCCGCCTGAAGGTGATCGGCCGCGCGGGGGTCGGGGTCGACAACGTCGACGTCGACGCGGCGACGCGCCGCGGCATCGTCGTCGCGAATGCTCCCGAATCGACGGTCGTCTCCGCGGCCGAGCACACGGTCGGCCTCCTCGTGGCGCTCGCCCGCAACATCCCTCAGGCGCACGCCGCGCTGAAGCAGGGCCGCTGGGAGCGGAAGGCGTACGGCGGCATCGAGCTCGCCGGCAAGACGCTCGGCGTGCTCGGCTTCGGGCGTATCGGCCAGCAGGTCGCGCGCCGGGCCGGCGGGCTCGGCATGCACGTCGTGGCGTACGACCCGTACGTCTCGGCGGAACGCTTCCGCGAGCTCGGGGTGGAGCGGAGCGAGACACCCGAGGGGATCTACGCGGCCGCGGAGTTCCTGACGCTCCATCTGCCGCTCACGCCGGAGACCCGCGGCTCGCTCGACGCGGGCGCGTTCGCGCAGATGCGCGACGGCGTCCGTATCGTCAACGCCGCACGCGGTGAGCTCGTCGTCGAGGCGGACCTCGTCGACGCGCTCCGCAGCGGCAAGGTCGCAGGCGCGGCGCTCGATGTCTTCTCGCAGGAGCCGTATTCCGGGCCGCTGCTCGAGGTCGACAACGTCGTCGTCACGCCGCACCTCGCCGCCTCGACCGACGAAGCGCAGGATCGCGCAGGCGTGATCGTCGCCGAGCAGGTGGCCGCGGCGCTCGACGGCGGCCTCGTCACGAATGCGGTCAACATCCCCGTCGTCGGTGCGGAGGAGCTCGAGGCGCTGCGCCCGTACGTCCCGCTCGCCGCGAAGCTCGGCTCGATTGCGATGGGATTGACCGGCGGGAAGGCAGACGAGGTGACGGTGACGACGTACGGCCGGCTCGCCGACTACGACACGCGCCTTCTGACGGTGTCGGTGCTGAACGGGCTCTTCCGGGGCCGCGCCGATCGACCGGTCAACTACGTCAACGCGCCGCTGATCGCACGCGAGCGCGGCATCGAGGTGAAGGAGGAGCGCTCGCAGTCTGCGCGCGACTACACGAACCTCCTCCGCGTCGAGATCGTGACCGGCGACGAGAGGACGCGCGTCGCGGGAACGCTCATCGGAAGCGACAACAGGCAATGGCTCGTCAGCGCGCTCGGCTTCGACATCGACCTCGAGCTCGCCCCGCTGCTCGTGCTCCTGCGCTACGACGACATTCCGGGCGTGATCGGACGCGTCGGCACCCTCATGGGCGACGCCGGCGTCAACATCGCGAACATGACCGTGTCGCGCACACGCCGAGGCGGCAAAGCGCTCATGGCGCTGACCGTCGACTCGATGCCCCCGCCCGAGCTCGTCGACCGAATCCACGCCGAGGGCTTCGACGACGCGCGCGTGCTCGAGCTCGGCGCGGAGTAGCTCAGGCGGACTCCGGGCGCGGGTTCAGGCGCCTGACCGTAGCGCGCACGGTCTCCTGGATCTTCTCGACGACGTGGAACCGTCCGCGGTCGTCGACAACCGCCTCGATCGCGCCGTCGGCGTGCCCCGGCGCGAGGATGAACGTGGCGCCGTCGCTGCGCACGTCCTCGTACTCGTCGAGCGTCGCCTCGACACGGTGGACGCAGCCGGCATCGGCGCACTCGCAGACGAACTCGGTCGTCGTCGCATCGAACCGCTCGGCACTCTCCGCGATTCGTTCGTTCACGTCTCTGAACAGCGCCTCGGTCCGCGCCTTCGTCTGATGGTCGGTCATTCGTCTCCCGTTACTCGTGCGTTCTGCGAAGGAACAACGCCCAAGCGCGGTCGGAGGTTGCGGTTAAGCTCGCAGGGCGTGGAGGAATGGCCCGAGCCGGTGGAGCGCGTCGCGGCCGTGCTGCGCGCACAGGGCGTCGACGCGCGGCTCGAGGAGTTTCCCGAGGGGACGTCGACGGCGGAGGCTGCGGCGCGCGCTGTCGGCTGTGAGCCGGCGCAGATCGTCAAGTCGCTCGTCTTCGTCTCCGACGGCCTGCCCGTGCTCGCACTCGTGCCCGGCGACCGCCGGGCCGACGCCGGCCGCGTGGCGGCCGCGGCAGGCGCGCAGAGCGCTCGGATCGCGACGCCGGCCGAGGTGCTGACGGCGACCGGCTTCGAGGCCGGAGGCGTGGCGCCGTTCCCGATACCCCGCGTCTCCCGAGTCCTGATCGAGCGAGAGCTTCTGCGGCACGAGCTCGTCTGGGCCGGCGCGGGCACGCCGCGCCATGTCGTCGGTCTTGCGCCCGGTGATCTCGCGCGGCTGACGAACGGGGAGACCGCAGATCTCGTCGAGACCTGAACGCGGCGGCGGGTACCATTCCGGGCCGCTGCCCGCACCGACACGGAGGCCGAAATTGGAAGCTACGTCGAAGATCTGGATGAACGGCGAGCTTGTCGACTGGGCGGATGCGACCGTCCACGTCGGCGCGCACGGCCTCCACTACGGCACCGGTGTCTTCGAAGGAATCCGCGCGTACGAGACCCCGCGCGGCACGGCCGTCTTCCGGCTGACCGAGCACATCAAGCGTCTCGAGAACTCCGCGCGGCTCCTCTACATGGAGCTGCCGTATTCCGTCGAGGAGCTCAGCGCTGCGTGCTGGGACCTCGTCGGAGCGAACGGCCTGCCCGAGTGCTACCTGCGTCCGATCGCGTTCTTCGGGGCCGGACAGCTCGGCGTCTCGACCCGGGGGAATCCGATCGACGTGGCGATCATGTCGTGGCCGTGGGGCACCTACCTCGGCGACGAAGGCATGACGAACGGCATCCGAGCGAAGGTCTCCAGCTGGCAGCGGATCGGGCCGAACGTGATCCCGCACGTCGCGAAGGCGACCGGTGTCTATCTCAACTCGATGCTGGCGGTGCTCGAGGCGAACCGCGCCGGCTACGAAGAGGCCATCCTACTCACGCAGGACGGCTACATCGCGGACGGCTCCGGCGAGAACATCTTCGTCGTCAAGGACGGCGTCATCTACACCCCCGACCTCTCCGCGTCGATCCTTCCGGGGATCACGCGCGACACGGTCATCCAGATCGCGCAGGACCTGGGCTACCAGGTCGTCGAGAAGAAGCTGATCCGCACCGACCTCTATCTCGCGGACGAGGTGTTCATGTGCGGCACCGCGGCCGAGGTGACGCCGATCCGCGACGTCGACGACCACGTCGTCGGGCCGCCCGGGCCGGTGACGGTCGAGATCCAGGGGTCGTACCTCGACACGGTTCACGGCCGCAGCGAGCGATGGTCGCAGTGGCTCGAGTACGCGCCCGCCGCGAAGACGACGCAAGCGTGAGACAAGAGACGAGGGCGGTTCCCCTCTCGGGGCCGTATCTCGACGAGCGCGAGGAGGAGCTCGTGCTCGAGGTGCTGCGCTCGGGTCGACTCTCGCTCGGGCCGACGATCGACCGCTTCGAGGAGCTCTTCGCGGAGAAGGTGGGCGCGCCGTACGCCGCCGCCGTCTCGTCCGGGACGGCCGGGCTGCACCTCCTCTGCGTCTCTGCGGGCATCGAGCCGGGCGACGAGGTCATCACCTCGCCGTACTCGTTCGCGGCGAGCGCGAACTGCTTCATCTACGAGGGCGGCGTGCCGGTTTTCGCCGACATCGATCGACGGACGTTCAACTTCGATCCCGCTGCCGTGGAGGCCGCGGTGACGCCTCGCACGAAGGCCATCCTCGCCGTCGACATCTACGGCTATCCGTGCGAGCTCGACGAGCTGCGCGCGATCGCCGACAAGCACGGGCTCGCGTTCGTGCAGGACTCCTGCGAGGCGGTCGGTGCCGAGTACAAGGGCTCGACCATCGGCTCGCACGGTCCGCCCGCGGTCTTCGCGTTCTACCCGAACAAGCAGATCACGACTGGCGAGGGCGGAATGGTGACGACGCATTCCGAAGAGGAGTTGCGGCTGCTCCGCTCGCTGCGTAACCAAGGGCGCGGCGACGAGGGAGGCTGGCTCGAGCACGTGAGGCTCGGCTTCAACTACCGCATCGACGACGTGCGCGCTGCGCTCGGAATCGGTCAGCTCGAGAAGCTCGACGAGATCCTGTCGATGCGGCAAGACGTTGCGCGGCGCTATTCCGTCCTGCTGTCGGACGTCGATGGGGTCGAGCTGCCCTGCGCGGACGACGACTCCCACAAGCGATCGTGGTTCGTGTACGTCGTCGCGCTGCCCGACAACGCGGCGCGCGAGCGTGTGATCGCCCACTTCGAACGCGAGGGCATCGGCTACAACCGCTACCTGCCGTCGATCCACCTGCAGCCGTACATGCGCGAGCGGTTCGGCTTCCGCGAGGGGCTGTGCCCGGCGGCGGAGGACGTCAGCTCACGCACTCTCGCGCTGCCGTTCTTCACC
>DASSGL010000084.1:0-13718 GCA_035693525.1 Gaiellaceae bacterium
GCGCGCCAGGATCGTCGCCACGGCCGACGCGACGCGACGCAGGATCGAGCGCGACCTCCACGACGGCGCGCAGCAGCAGCTCGTATCGCTCGCGCTCGAGCTCCGTGCCGCGCAGGCGCGAACACCCCCCGAGCTGCGCGAACTGCGTCACGACATGTCCCACATCGTGGAGGGCCTGACACGCGTGCTGGCCGATCTTCGTGAGATCGCACTCGGGCTCCATCCGGCCGTCCTCGCGGACGGCGGTCTCGGGCCGGCGCTGCACACGCTGGCGCGACGGTCGACCATTCCGGTGGACATCGATGTCCGCGTCCAAGGCCGGCTCCCCGAGCGGGTCGAGGTGGCGGCCTACTACGTGGTCTCGGAGGCGCTGACGAACGCCGCCACACACGCGAACGCATCCATCGCGCAGGTCGCCGTGGACGTGCGGGACAGCGTCCTTCGCGTGTCTGTCCGGGACGGCGGCGTCGGCGGCGCCGATCCCGCCCGCGGGTCGGGGCTGCTCGGCCTGAAGGACCGCGCCGAGGCGATCGGCGGCACGCTCTCGATTCAGAGCAAGCACGGCGCAGGCACGGTCCTGCACGTCGAGCTGCCGCTCGCCGAACCAAGGCTTCACGCGTAGTGCGCGGCCGCGAACGTGCCCGCGCGCTGTGGCATCCGCATTGCAGCTGGCACTACGTGCGATGTCCGGTGATCGTGTAACGAGATTGGCAGCTGGCCTCGAAGCCGTGGCATGCCCGCCGTCGCGATCGTTGACGGTGACATGGGCCCTGGGTTCGAACAGGAGGAAAAGACATGAGCCCACGCTTCATCACGAACATCGCGCTTGCGCTAGCCGGCGGCTTTCTGGTCGTGGCAAGCCAGGCGTTCAGACCCGGCCTCACGGGGTGGCTCGCCTTCGCAGTCGGCATCGGAGTGGTGGTCGTCGTCGGTGCCGCTCAGCTCGACCGATCGCGCGGCTCGCTCCAGCGTGCGCTCGATGCGATGGCCGCAGCGCTCGCCGTCTGGACGATCGTGGCTTCGGTCGTCTTCACCGGGACGACGCTCACCTGGCTCTCGCTCGGCGAGGCGCTGGGGTTCGTCGCCGTCGCGCTGGCGGGACTGACGGCGCACGAGCTCTCGTCCGAGCGCATCGTGCACGCTCTGCAGATGATGCCCGCCGAGGCACGCGAGAGCGGTCGCTCGGACCAGTTCTCCGCCGCGGCCTGACGTCGTCGGATCGGAGGCGGGTTGCGCTGCGGCGCGCAACCCGCCTCCGTTTTACGCGTGGACCGCGCTGCGGCGGCCCGCTACTCGTGGGGTGCCCAGGGGCACGTGCTGGAGTGGCGGTCGGCGCTTCGAGCGCCGCACGACGGGCACATGTAGTGCCCGCCGCTGTAGATGTCGGCGAGGCGCGCGGACACCACGATGGCGAGCACCACGAGCATCACGAGCGGAAGGCTCATGACCTCGTCAGGGCCGAACGATCTCGAGGGCGAGGGAGGGTGCGCAACCCCGTTCGACGAGCGCTGCGAACACGTGCCAGTCGATCCGGTCCGCGAACGTCTCCGCGAGGATGCGGTGGAGGCCGAGTCGGTGGAGCTGCTCGGCGCGCCACGCGTGGACGGCGAGCTCCTCGTTGCGATCGTCGAGTTCCTCTTCGAGGTACGAATCGGATGTCAAGATCGGTTCCATCGTTCTCTCCTGAACGAGCTGGGGTGCCGTTCATGGAACGATGACCGATGGGATCGCGCCAGGCATCGAAGCAGGCCCCGATCCGCGTGCCCCGGTAGCCGACGTCTTCGGATTCCCGGTAGCTGCAATGAGCCGCCCTCTCAGCGCGAATCGAGGAACGTGATCACCGCGAGGACGCGGCGGTGATCCGCGTCGCTCTCGGCCAGCCGTAGCTTCGTCAGGATGCTGTGTACGTGCTTCTCGACGGTCGCCTCGGTGATCCACAGCTGCCGGGCTATGCCGGCGTTGGAGCGGCCCTCGGCCATGAGCGAGAGAACCTCGCGCTCGCGCGGCGAGAGGACGTCGAGCGGATCGTCGGCGCGGCGGTCGGCGAAGAGCTCTTTGACGAGCACCGGGTCCACGACCGATCCTCCGGCGACGACACGCTCGAGCGTCTCGATGAACTCGTCGACGTCCGTGACCCGGCGCTTCAGCAGATACGCGCTGCGCTCGCCGCTCGAGAGGAGGTCCGTCGCCTGCTCGACCTGCACGTGCGCGGAGAGCACGACGATCGCGATCTGGGGGAACTCCTCGCGGATGAGGCGCGCAGCGTCGAGGCCTTCACTCGTATGGCTCGGCGGCATGCGGATGTCGACGATCGCGAGCTCGGGCTGATGCTCGCGCACGAGCTGGACGAGCTCGGACGCCGTACCCGACTGCCCGACGATCTCGAGCCCCGAGCGGTCGAGCAGGCTCGCCAGGCCCTCGCGGAGTAGGACGTCATCGTCTGCAAGGACTACGCGAGTCCTGCCGTTCACCCGATCCGCCACCATTCGAGACTGCCACAGGCATCGACGGGTGCGCATTGCAGCTACCGCCCCTCGGCTGGTCGGTAGCAGGTAGCGGGAATGGGTCTCTCAAGCGGGCCGCGGTCGTCGGCTGCGTCGCGCGATCACATCGACGGCCGCGGTCGAAGCTCGATGCAAGCGGCCTCGCCCCCGCCTCAATCGGACGGAGTGGCTGCGGCGCCAGAGCGACGCGAGGAAGAGCAGCAGGGCGACGAGGGCGACGTAGGGCGCGAGCGCCGTGCGCGTCGGTTCGGAGCCCGGCACGCGGTGCGTCGGACCTCGACCTGCGACACGGTGGAGATACCCCGACGCGGCGCCGAGCTGGTCTTCCTCGAAGGACCGCCCGCCGGCCGCAGCTGCCAGGCTCGCGAGGATCGCGCGCCCAGCGGGGTCGGGCCGATAGGCGGTCTCCGGCCTGCCGTCGGCGTCGTAGATCGATTCGTCGCCGTGCCAGAAGCGGATCGCGAGGAGCCGGTAACCCTCCCTCGCGCTCAGCTCCCGCGCGATCGTTCCGGTGTCGAACGGATCGCTCTCCCCGTCGGTGAGCAACACGACGAGCCTTCGCGTCGCGGTCGAGTCGAAGTAGTTCCCGGTGGCGAGCGAGGTGAGCGGTCCGTACGTCGTCACTTGCGGGCTCGTCTGGCTCGGCGGCGGCCGGTCGATGCCGACCGCACGCTCGACCACGGCGTCGAACCCAGCCGAGTCGGGTACGGGGAGCAGGTCGGGCAGGACGCGGTCCGTCAGGGTCGCAACGCCGGCTGCGACGTCCGGGATCGATGCTCGAAGCCGTACCGCAGCCGCGCGCGCGCGGTCGAGCCTGGTCGGCGACGTGCGAGTCGCCGACGCCGCCATCGAGCGGGACGTGTCGACGACGAACATCGCCTCGACGTCGCTCCGAACGTGGCGGCTCGACGTGCTCGCGAGCGTGGGCTGCGAGGCCGCGAGGCCGAGCAGTGCGATGGATGCCGCCGCGAGCACCGGCCGACGCAGCCCGGTGCGGCGTGCCGGCGCACGGAGCCCGAGCGCACGTCGGACCGCGGCCACTCGCACCTCGCCGACGATGACGGCCGCGAGCGGCAGGATCGCGGCCAGCGCCGCGAGCGCGGCCGTCGGCGTCAGGAACGTCATCAGTACCCGCCGCCGGGGGTGCCGGCCGAGCCGTTGTGGGAGCCGCTTCTGCCGAAGCCCGAGCTCTGAGCCCCGCCGGTGCGCGTCCCGTGAGTCGCCGTCATCCGCAGCAGGAGCTCGAGGTCGTACTTCGCGAGCTCGTTCCCCGGGTCGGTCCGTACCGCGTCCGTGAAGGTGGAGATCGCCGCATCGGCCTGGTTCGATGCGGCGCCCGTCGCGTTCGACCCGAACGTGAGGATGGCGAGCAGCGTCAGCGCCTGCGAGGCGTCCTGCGAGGACGACCGGCGTGCGGCTGAGGCGAGCGCCTCCTGCGCCTGCGTGCGCACCACCTGCACGCCGAGCGCATTGTCGAGCCTCTCCGGGGTGGCGGTGCTCCGTCGATACAGCTGCAGTGCGCGGCGGAGCTGAAGCTCGTTCCGAAGCCCGAGCAGGTCCTCCGCGAGCCCACCGAGTCGGGTGTGCGGGCTCCAGGTCGTTCCCGGGGTCCCGGCCGCGTAGAGGGCGTCGTCGCTCTCGAGGGCCGGCGGCCAGGAGCGGACGTCCGCCGCGAGCAGCGCGGCGAGCACGGCCAGTGCCGCGAGCACGGCGGCGAGCACGAGCCGCAACGACACCTTCACGGGCTCTCCACCTCCAGCTTCGGCGCCCACAACGCACCGAGCGCGATCGTCGCGGCGGCGCCGAGGGCCAGCGCAACGAGCGCCCACGGGAACGGCGATTGGACGTGCGCCGTCGCTTGGGCGATCGTCGGCGCCTGGGTGATCGGCGCGCTCGGCCCGAGCAGCTTGCGAAAGAACGCGGCGTCCGACGGCGTCGGGTCGAGTCCGACGACCCGCACCGGCACCTGGTCTCGGCGGAACGCGAGGAGCACGCTCGCAAGCCGGGGGATGTCGCCGGGGTTGTCGTCGAGGTCGCTCACGAGGATGACCGTCGCGCGGCGAGGCCTGGACACGGCCAGCTGGTGCGCGAGCTCCAGCCCCGCCGAGATGCGCGTGCCGCCGGTGAACGTGGTTTGCCAGGGGTTCGGCGGGAACGACGGCAGGAAGCCGGGGTGCGCCTGCGGCGGCACCCTGAAGTACCGGACGAGGGGCGCGAGGTCTGCGGCGGACGTGCTCGGCGGTACCGCCTCGTACGCCTGGTCGGAGAAGGCGACGAGCCCCACGTGCTTGCCGCTGCGCGACAGCGCGGCAAGCGTGCCGCCGATGCGTGAGAACGTGTCGGCCGAGATGCTGGCCGACAGGTCGAGCACGACCACTGTGTCGCCGCGCGCAGGTAGCGCGACGATCGTCTCGGTTCGCGGATGTCGCGAGACAAGGAGGAAGCCGAGAAGGAGCCCGACGACTGCGGCGGCCAGCGCGCCTCGGGTGAGGAGCGTGACTCGTGCCGGCCGCCGAAGGGCCGAAGCGTCGGCGAGCGGGATCACGGTCGGTGCTCCACCGTCCGCTCGACTCGTGTGGCGAGCGCCGTGAGCGCCTCAGGCTCCGGCGTCGCCTCCGACCACGCCAGCTCGCTCGCCGCCCCTGAGAGGCGGCGGTCGCGCGCGTCGAGGAGGCGCGAGACCACGCCGAGCGCACGTCGCCGCTCGGAAGGCGGACGCGCCTGCGACTCGCGCATGCGCCGGAGCGCGACCGCGAGCGCGTCCGGCGTCGGCACGGGGCGCCTACGGCGCGACAGTGCGAACGCACCCCATGCGGCGAGCCCGACTGCTGCGGCGGCGAGCGTCGCCGCGACGCATTCCAGCACGAGCTCGAGCGTGTGCGGCGCGAGCCGATACGTCGGCGGCGACGGCACGGCGTCGCTGCGGAACGGCGGCTTCGCGGCACGGCCCAGGTCGCTTGCGGCAACGCGGCCCGCCACGTGCAGCTGTGGCCGGCGGGCGGTGACGCGCAGCGTGCCGCCACGCGTCGTCGTCGCTTCGACTGTCACGCGCGGCAGGCCGATCAGCGTCTCGCCCGAGCCGGAGACGCAGGCCTGGGCGAGGCACGCGGCGGGGACCTCGGCGGAGATGACCTCCAGGCCGCCGTGCTGCGCGTGTGTCATCTGCTCCGCACCGAGCTGCGTGAGCGGCTCGAGAGCGTCGTCGATGCGCACGGAGCCGGCGCGGACGGCCGAGCGGTCGGCGAGGACGACCACCCGCGCTGTGAGCTCGTCGCCGAACTGAGCCGTCTGCGGTGCGACCGAGGCTCGAACCGTCAGAGGCCGGGTGGGAAGGAGCGGTCGCTGAGCGCCGCTCCGGGCGAGGAGGACGACGCCTGCCGCGGCGACCCCTGCGAGCACGACGGCGCCGACGACCGCGAGCCTCATCGTGCCCAACGGCCGTATCGCCTTTCCTCCGACCATTCGAGAAACGCACGATCGATCGCAAGCGGGTCGCTCGTGGCAAGCACGACGGGCCGCAGTCCGCGGTCTTCGAGGTCGCCGACGAGCCGTGCGTAGCGGCTCTCGTTGTGCTCGCGCCGCTCGTCGACCTGCCGCCGGCTGAGGCGGACGAGGCCGGCGGGCCTGCCGTCGGGCTCGGCGACCGGCACGGCGACGCCGGCCACAGCGGGAAAGCTGCGCTCCCAGACGGGATCCTGGATGACGACGGGCACGACGTCCCAGCCGCTCACCACGGGCCGCTGCCATGCCGCCGCCTCGGGGCCGAGGAAGTCCGAGAGCACGAACACGAAGCTGCCGTCGGGGAGGTCGTCGCGGCGGCGCGCGAGGAAGTCGGCCGCGCGCTCGAGGGAGTCCTCCGGTGCATCGAACGGCGTCTCGTCGCTCTCGCGCTCGAGCACGAGGCGTGACCGCTCCCGCCGTCCGGGTGGCAGCCACCACGCCTCGCCGCCCGCGAAGTCGAGGAGCGCGAGATCGGCCCGCGCGCTCGACGCGCTCACGACGATCGCCGTCACCGCCTCGCGCAGCGCGTCCCGCTTGCTGAGCCACGGCAACGGCGCCGGGTAGAGGCCCATTGCCGGTCGTCGGTCGACGACGATTGCAACGCGAGGGGCCTCGTCGACCGCGTGGTCGCGCACTACGAACTCGTCGCCGCCCCTCGCCGTCGACAGTCGCGCGGAGGCGAACCAGTCGATCGCCCCTACAGGGTCGCCGGGCTCGTACGGGCGCGCGCCGATCACCTCGATCCCGTGCCCGCGGCGGCGTCCCGGCAGGTCTCCGAACGGGAGCCTCGTCAGCCGCTGCCGCGGAACGAGCGGAAACGCCCGCCGCTCGCGAGCGGAGGCGCGCACTATCGCCCCAGGTCGGGTGCGGGAGCAAGCTCGAGGGTGCGGTCGCGAATCGTCTCGAGCACGTCGTCGCGAGAGCGGCCGCGCGTCTCCGCGAGATAGGAGAAGCTCAGCAGGAGCCGGTGCCCGAGGACGGGCAGGAAGAGGCGCTCGACGTCGGCAGGCACGACGTAGTCGCGCTCGTGCAGGAGCGCCCAGGCGCGCGCCGTCCGCTCGAGCGTCAGGCTGCCGCGGACGGACGCGCCGACGTCGACTCCGTCCACCTCGCGCGTCGCGCGTACGAGATCGACGATCCAGCGCAGGATCAGGTCGTCGACGTAGACGTCCTCGCCCGCGCGAAGCAGCATTTGCAGCTCGATCGCCGAGACGGTGGGCTCGAGCCTGTCGATGGGATGGCCGTGCCGCTGTGCCAGCACGATCGAGATCTCGTCCTCCCTCTCCGGATACCCGAGTCCCGTGCGCAGTGCGAAGCGGTCGAGCTGCGCCTCGGGGAGCGGGAATGTCCCCTCCTGCTCGATCGGGTTCTCGGTCGCGATGACGAGGAACGGCTCCGGCAGACGCCGCGTGACGCCGTCGACCGTCACCTGGCGTTCGGCCATCGCCTCGAGGAGCGCCGACTGGGTGCGCGGCATCGCGCGGTTCACCTCGTCGACGAGGACCACGTTTGCGAAGACGGGCCCCGGCCGGAACTCGAACTCTCGGGTCTTCTGGTCGAAGACGGAGAGCCCGGTGACGTCGGTGGGCTGCAGGTCGGGCGTCCCCTGGAGGCGGGCGAAGGTCGCGCCCTCGATGCTCATCGCGAGCGCGCGTGCGAGCATCGTCTTCGCCGTACCGGGCACGTCCTCGAGGAGCACGTGCCCGCCCGAGATGAGCGCCGAGACCACGACCGCGATCTGGTCGTGCTTGCCCACGACGACACGTTCGACGTTGGCCTGCAGCCGGAGTGCGACCTCCTGCGCCGCACCGGTCGTGGACCCGATCTGCGGTATCGCTCGAGCGGCTTGCTCACGCATCGCGGGTACCAGGATCTCCGCGATTCGGCGTCGTCGCATCGTTGCTGGCGTGCATCTGGAAGGAGGGCTAGCCGGGGTCCGTGGCCGGGACGCTCGAGTCGATGCGCCCATGGTCTTCCTGGTAGCGGGAAGATCGCGTCTCCGGCAACCCCCAATGGAGGTTGGGCGCTCGCCGCGAAGCGGCGAGCGGCATCTTTCGCCATCGTCCGCCCATGCACCTGCGAGCGTTCACATGGATCGTCATGGGGCTCGCGATTGCATCCTGCATTGCATCTGCAACGGCGCGTCCGAGCACCGACGCTTCCGCCAACGTCGGCTGGGGCGGGTTCGGCAACACCCCGGATGAGCTTCGGCACTCGCCGCTCGCCGAGATAACTCCCGCGAACGTCACTCGTCTCGCGCGCGTCTACAACGTCGACTTCCAGCAGATCGACCCCAACGTGCGGCGAGGCGAGCAGTCGTATCCGGTCGAGGCGGACGGACGGCTCTACGTGACAACGAACGACGACAACGTATGGGCGCTCAACGCCGCCACGGGCAAGGTCATCTGGCGCTGGACGCCCGACAACGTCGCGGTCTTCCGCAACTTCGGCATCGTCGCGAACCGCGGCGTCGCGCTCTGCGACGGACATCTCTTCGTGCTCACGCTCGACATGACGATCGCGCAGCTCAACCCTGCGACCGGGCACCTGCAGCGCCGTGTCCCGATCGCCGAGGCCGTCCCGGGGGCGACGGTGGACTACGGCTACTCGGAGACGAGCGCGCCGATCTGTGCCGACCACCGGTTGGTCCTCGGCGCCGCCGGCTCGGAGTACGGCGTGCGCGGCTTCGTGATGGCGTATCGCACGTCTGACCTCGGACCCGCATGGCCGAGCCCCTTCTGGACGATCCCCCCGGCGGGCACCGAGTGGCGCCGCTTCTCGACGCTCGCGGGCGGCGGCGTGGTCTGGACGCCGACGACCGTCGACACGACGACCCACACGCTGTACTTCGGAACCGGGTCGGCAACGCCGCTCTACTTTCCCTCGATCCGCCCCGGCTCCGACCCGCGTTCCGATTCCCTGATCGCGGTCGACATCCGCACCGGCCGCATGAAGTGGTGGCAGCAGCAGATGTCGTTCAACGAATGGTCGTACGACACCGCGCAGCCGCCGCTCGTCTATACCGCGAAGGTCGGAGGGAGGACCGAGCGGATCGTGTCGGTGGCGACGATGGAGGGCGTGTGGTTCGCGTACGACGCCGCGACCGGCCGCCCCATCTATCAGCGGGTCAAGGTGATCGACCGGACCGAGCACCCGACGTTGAAGCCGGGCAAGCCGGTGGCCGTGTTCCCCTCCTCGATCGGCGGCCTGAACTACTCGCCTGCTTCGTACGACCCCCGGACGAACTACGTCCTGAACGCAGCGGCCGAGACGGCGGCGGTCGACGTCCAGGCCAAGCTGACGCCGACCGAGAAGAAGCGCAAGTTCACGCTCGGCGACGTCTTCCTCGGCCTCATGAACGGCAACTTCGGAGCGATCCTCCCGGGGTTTCACGACCACGGCTCGATCAGCGCGATCGACGTCAACACCGGCAGGCGCGTCTGGAAGTTCACGACCCCGGAGCCCGAGCGCGGCGGCGTGACGACCACGGACAGCGGGCTCGGCTTCGCGGGCGGCGGTGACGGCGTCCTGCGCGCGTTCGACGTCAAGACCGGGAAGGTGCTGTGGACGTTCCAGACGGGCCACCCGATCGCAGCGGGGCCGTCGGTCTATTCGGTCAACGGCAGGGAGTACGTCGCGATCACCGTCGGCGGCACGCCCACCTCCTCAAACGGAGGGACCGCGACGCAGCTGCAGGTGTTCGCGCTCGGCGGCTCCCAGGAGCAGTCGACCGCGCTGCGGCTGCCGTCGGCGGTGGAACGGACCGCTCGCGCGACCACAACGGCGGCCCCGAAGGCTCCTCCGCACCGTGCCGCACGGCAGGGCGTCGGCCGGATCGTCACGCAGCAGGGGCTCGTGGTGCGGCCGTGGCAAGCCGAGTCGTCGAACCTCCAGGCCGTCAAAGGCCGAGTTCTGTGGAACGGTGCCCCGGTCGCGGGCGCGCACGTCGTCGTCGACCGGTATGACGTGCCCCGGGCGACGGCGAAGGACGGAAGCTTCCGCTACGACGTGGACAGCACGATCCCGCTGCGCCACGCCGTGCGCGTCGGCGCGCTCGAGGGCGCCACGATGCACGGCAGGCCGCTCACGCCCGGACAGCAGACGGCGCTTCGGGCCGCCTCCGGTGGATTCAGCGTCGGCTACGCGATCCGCGGCTTGAGTGCGCACACGCAGGAAGACGGCAGTGTCGTCCTCACCGGTCGCGTCAGCGACACCGCCGGCAATGCGCCGCCGCCGGTTCACCTGCTCACCTATCAGCTGAAGGGCACGATCACCGACGCGTCGGGCAAGCCGGTCCAGGGTGCCGTCGTCATCACGCGCACGCAAGACCGAGACTTCTGGACGCACTCGTCCCCGAGCGGCGCGAACGGCCGGTACTTCTCGTTCTTCGCCGCGTCGGACGAGACGGCTGCGGACCCGGTGCCGATCAGCGTCGGCGTTGCCGTCGGGAGCATCGCGTACGGCGGGACGGTGGGCATCAACGTGCAGTTCGCGCGACTGAAGAGCGCGACGATGAACATCCAGCTCGGCTCGGGCACGACCTACTCGATTCCGCAGCCGACATCGGAGGTCGGAGCTGTGTATTCGGGTCTCGTCGTCGGCGTCAGTGCCGGCGGCAGGGTGGTCAAGCCGCTCGCCGAGCGCTGGCCGAGCTCGACGGGTGCGTTCTCGATCAGGCTCCCGGGATCGGTCCGCGGGCGGACGCTGACCTTCTGGCAGAACCTCCGGCAGTCGTTCTCGCACTCTCGGGCGCGGGCGGGCGGCGCGGTCGACCTGAGCAGCTGGCCGGCAGAGCTCGGCGACGCGGTTCCGACGGGCCAGGCGACGCTGAAGATCCCGCGCCGCTGACGTCACTCCCGGTCGCGGGCAGCGTAGGCGACGAGCTCCGGCACCGAGTCGCGGCCGCGCGGGATGCCCGCGCCGATCAGTAGAAACCCGTCGGCGAGCGCAGGACACGCGTTCACGCCCGCTCGCATGTGCGCCGTCCAGAGCCTCGCGCCGTTGCGGGAGTCGAGCCCGTAGAAAGCTCCGTCGAAGGTCGAGACGAAGACGACGCCGTCACCCGCGGTCGCGCAACCGAACGGAGGCTTCGGCAGCCGGCTCGTCCACAGGTGCAGCCCGCTCCGTGCGTCCAGCGCGACGACCTCGCCGCTCCCTGCCTCGGGACGTGTCTGCACGAGTGGCGCGTACCCCACGGCGCTGCCGCGCGAGCACAGGTCGACGACCGGCACGAAGAGACGCCCGCCTGCGTATGCCATCCCCGTCTCGACGCCGCCGAGCAGACCGGGACACACGCTCACGAGCCGTCTCGGAAGCGGACCGCGGTCGTTTCGGTGCAGCCCCACCTCCGTCTGCCAGGCGCGGCGGCCCGTCGCGGCATCCCAGGCGATCACGAGACCCGCCTTGCCCGCGCCGTAGACGCGCCCCGAGGCGAGGATCGGCGAGAGCTGGAAGTCGTGGTCGCGGATGTCGTGCGGTGTCACCTGGTCGTACCAGGCAAGGGCCCCGCTCTCCGCCTCGAGGGCGAGCAGCGAGTCGGTGAAGAGCGCCGGGCCGGGGAAGGAGCCGCCGTTCGGGCGGCGAGGAGTGCCGCCGAATGGGAACGGATTGCCCGTCCCCCAGTAGACGCGGGGGCCGTCGACGCTCGGGGGAGCCCACGTGCCGCCGCCGCCGGCCTCCGCCGGGTGCCGCCACGGCCGCTTGATCGTCCCGACGCGCCACTCGATCGTCCCGGTGTCGGCGTCGAGCGCATAGAGCGCGCCGCGTGTGCCCGGCACATAGCCGGTCGTCCCGAGGTAGACCTGTCCGTCGGCCACCGTCGGCGCCGTGTCGACGAAGCTCTCCGATCGCGAGACGAGCCGCCGTTGCCAGAGCACGCGTCCCGTCGCGGTCGAGAGCGCGAACGCCGTCGTGTCGGTGGCGCCGAAGACGCGGCCGTCCGCGACCGCGAGACCGTTCGGGCCGGGGCTCGGCGCACCGAAGCGGTGCAGCCAGCGCCGCGCGCCCGTGCGCAGCTCGAGCGCCGCGACGTTGCTCGACATGTCCTGGACGTAGACGACGCCGTCGGCGACGACGGGCGTCGCGGTGAATGCGCCGGACTCTCCCGGCCGGATGGTGAAGCGGTAGCGCCAGACCGGTGCGAGCCGCGTCACGTTGCGACGGCCGATGCCGGCTTCGGGGGCGGCGCGCGTGGAGGCGACGTCGCCGTTCGGCAGCGGCCAGTCGGAGCCGCGGGACCCGGACCCGCAGGCGCTCGGCACCAGGATCGCCGCCGCGACGAGCCAGAGCGGAAGCGGTAGCGCTCGGTGATCAGCCGACGACGAAGAGCCCTCTGATGGAGGAGCGTGACGACACGCGCTCAGTCTCTCAAGCGGCCGTCGTCTCTCACATCGCGGCTAGCCGGAATCGCGTCGTGCGAGTGCATACCTGCACACACCTCGACTACCTGCCAGCGCCCATCGGCGACGGCGGCAAGCGGGAGTGCAGAACGGCCGCCGGCCGCGATGCCCAGGGCAGGTCTTCGAAGCGACGCTACTCCTGTGTGCATGCGCGCATCGACGAAGGAGGAGTGATGAACGGGATACACGCGCGCCGGTGGGTCGGCATGGGAGTGCTCGGGGCGCTGGTTGCGCTCGCGGTCGTATTGCTCGTGCCCGCAGGCGCGTTGGGCCAGCCGAGCGAAGACGCCGGCTGGCCGAACGTGAACGGAACGCTCGACGGGCAGCGATACAGCCCGCTGACCCAGATCGACACGAAGAACGTCAAGCACCTGAAGGTGGCCTGGCGCTTCCGCGTCAAGACGCTCGGCGCGGAGAGCTACCCGGTCGTCGTCGGTCGAACCGCCTACGTGACGACGACGCACGGGATCGTCTACGCGCTCGACGCAGCCTCCGGGAAGAAGCTGTGGTCGTTCAATCCGGGGAAGGAGAAGAACATCGGGCTGGCGGCCTTCGCCGCCGTCCACGGCTTCCCCAACCGCGGCGTCGCCGTCGGCGACGGCCGGATCTACAGCGTGACCCCGAACGCGCTGCTGCTCGCGCTCGATCAGAAGACCGGGCGTCAGCAATGGAAGACGAGCATCGGCAATCCCCTGTATCTCTCGGAGAGCGCGGCGCCGATCTTCTACAAGGGCATGGTCTTCGTCGGGAGCGCCGGCGGAGAGTCCGGTGCGCGCGGGTTCGAGGCCGCGTACGACGCCAAGACGGGAAAGCAGATCTGGCGGCATTTCACGGTGCCCGCCCCGGGCGCGCCCGGCTCCTATCTGAAGAACGGGCATCACGGGGGCGGCGACGTCTGGATGAACCCGACGATCGACCCAAAGGCGGACCGGCTCTACATCGCGACCGGCAACCCCGGCAGCGACCTCGATCCGCGCGTGCGTAAGGGCCGCGACCTCTGGACGAACTCGATCGTGGCCCTCGACCCGAAGACGGGCAAGCAGCTCTGGGGCTACCAGCTCGAGCATCACGACGTCTGGGACTTCGACTCGGTCTCGCCGCCGGTCCTCTTCCCGACCAAGTCGGGGCTCGCGGTCGGAGAGGCGAACAAGGGCGGCTTCTGGCACGAGGTGAACGCCGCGACCGGCAAGCGGCTGACGACGCCGGTCCCCTTCGTGTACCAGCACCGCGTCGTCGCGAAGCCGGGCGGTCCGGCGGTCGTGACCTGGCCGGGCCTCACCGGTGGCTCCGAGTGGTCGCCGGTGCCGTTCAGCCC
>DASSGL010000085.1:0-8618 GCA_035693525.1 Gaiellaceae bacterium
AGACACTGCGCGCGACGAAGGACGCGAGCACCGCGACGAGCTGCAGAGCAGCCTCCAGGAGAAGGTGCACGACGCCTCACAGTCGCGGACCTAGCGCCGCGATCACTCGTCAGGCTCCGAGCCGCTCGGAGCTCGGAGCCTGACGAGCACTCGAGACCCGGCGGCGGTCCGGGAGCGACCGCATATCGTCTCGACTCGTGCGCTTGAACGCCTATCTCGCGCGGGCAGGCGTTGCCTCGCGCCGCGGCGCGGACGAGCTGATCAAGGCCGGACGCGTGACGGTGAACGGGGAGCCCGGGGAGCTGAACACCTTCGTGCAGGCGGCCGACCGGGTGGAGGTGGACGGACGAGGGGTCGCGAAGCAGCGCCTTGCCCACCTCCTGCTGAACAAGCCCGCAGGAGTGGTGACCACGGCGAGTGACCCGCGGGGTCGACCGACCGTGGTCGACCTGGTACCGCGCGAGCCGCGCGTCGTACCCGTCGGCCGCCTCGACTTCGACACCACCGGTGCGCTCCTCCTCACGAACGACGGCCCGCTGGCACACCGTCTGGCCCATCCGCGCTACGGGGTCGAGAAGACGTACGTCGTCGACGTCGAGGGGACGCCGTCGGACGCCGTCCTGCAAGCGCTCCGTGACGGCGTGGATCTCGAGGACGGCCGCACCGCTCCGGCGCGTGTCCGGCGGCTCCGCGGAGGCGTGCTCGAGCTGACGATCCACGAGGGGCGGAACCGGCAGGTGCGCCGGATGCTCGAGGCGGTGGGCCATTCGGTGACCCGGCTGCACCGCAGCGTCTACGCGGGGCTGACGATCGAAGGGCTCGAGCCCGGCGCATGGCGCGAGCTCGAGCCCTCCGAAGTCGAGCGTCTACGACGCAGCTAGCGCCGCTGCCTGCGCGAGCAGGTCGTTCGCAGCCGAGATCCAGCTCTTCGCCTGCTGCTCGTCGATCGGGGTGGAGCCGAATGCGGCTCCGTCGAGCGCAGCGCGGATCTGCGAGGCGAGCGCGTCACGGGACGTGGTGAGCGATGCGATCCGATCCGCGATCGTGGTGTACGTGCTGTCGTCGGTCGCGGAGCCGCTCTCGACAGCCTTCGTCGAGGCCTTGAGCGTGTCCATGCCGAACGAGCCGAACGGCGCATTCAGCTGCTTGTACACCTCGCCGAGACGTCGCAACGTCTCGCGGTGCGCGATGAGCGTCTGTGGAACCGCCCACGCATCGAGCTGGTCGATGAGTACGCGGCCGTCGTGGACATATGAATCGCCGAGCCCGACGAGGTCGAGCATCGTCGGCCGTATATCCGTGTGGTCGACCCAGGTCGAGTCGTCGCCGTTGTTGCGAACGCCTGGGCCGACGAGTCCGGCCCAGGTCGTTGCGATCTCAGGCTGGATGCCGCCGTGGTTCCACGCAAACGTGTTCGTCGGCGGCGTGGTCGGGACCGTGATGCACGGCGTCGTGCAGTTCGGCGCCCCCGCGAAGAGGAAGTAGTCGGGTTGCGCGAACATCGTCAGGGTCGGCGTTCGCTGCGGATCCGCCGTCACCATGTGCAACGTCTTCATCTCGACAGGATCCGCAAGCGCGGCCGTTATGTGGTCGGTCTGGCCGGTATACGGGTTCACCGCCGTCAGCGCACCGACGGCGCGCCCGAACGCGCGCGTGACCGGAGCCGTCCGAGACGGATTGCCGGTGAGGTAGATCGTCGGCGCCATGTCCGCATGGACCGTGAACGGCGTCGTGATCCCCTGCTGTGTCGCGAGGAGCCCAGCCAGGTTGCCGTTGATCTCGCCGACCAGGCTGTACGTACACGGCGTCGTGACGCCGTCGCAGCTCGGGTTCGTCGGCTGGGCGCCGGCGAAGTGGTCGCCCTCCTCGACGGTGAAGGCAAAGAGCGTGTTGCTCTTGTTGATCCCGTCGGCGGCGAGGCGGTCGAAGAACTGCCCGAAAGCGACGTCGTAGTTGTGCAGCTGTTGGACATAGTCGGCCTCCCCGGGACCGCGCGTGGCGTGGATCTCACCGGCGACGCCGTGCTGGTCGTGCGCGTCCGAGATGTAGCCGAACGTGACGGGGATGCCCGCCTCCTGCATCTGCGCGACGTACGAGAGCGTCGTCGAGGCGAAGAGGCCGTCGAAGCCCGGGAAGCCCGGCTGTCCGAACTGGTCGGTGATCTGCGTGCCGTCGAGCTTCTTGAGCGCCGTTTGGCCGTTGACCGTCGCGTTCGTGCAGTTCGAGGTCGACACCGTGCAGATCGCCGGGTTGACGTACTTCGCCCCGAAGAGGCCCTGGAACCCGGCGTAGCCCGCCTCGTCAGGCAACTGGTCGGGGCGAGCGTTCGGGTTGTCATGGCAGATGCTCGTCGTCGTGCTCGCGCAGTGGACCGCGAGACCTACGAAGTCGGTCTGCGCGAGGTTCCGCGCTGCCGTTCCGGCCGGCGCGGCGTTCGACGTCGCAGCCTCGTTCCATTCGGGCGAGCCGGAGCCGAAGACCTTCGTCATGTCGCCCGCCGGGCCGGTGCCGGTGTTCTCGAGGACCACGTTCGCGAGCGCCGTCGCGCCCCAGTCGCAGCCCGCCTCCGTGTACGGGACCCATGGCGCCGGGGCGTTCCTCGGCGTACCGCTGTCGGCGTTCACCATGTTGAAGTTCGGGTCGGTGGGCGGCGAGTTGACATCGTCGGTCAAGTCTGTCCAGTACTTGAACGACGACGACGACGCCGTCGACCCGTCCGACTTGAAGTACCGGTATGAGTTCGCGACGGGCTGCCCGTGCCGGTCGGAGTACATCCCCGTGAGGTTCGTCAGGATGCCGTTTGCGGTGTGCGAGATCAGAACGGTGTGGTCGTTCGTCAGCAGCGTGCCGTTCGAGCGGATGAAGTTGAGCAGGTTCGGCATCTGCTCGAGATCGGACGGGACGTTCGGGTTGTCGCGCAGGAAATGGACGTTGTCGAAGATCAGGAAGACGACGTGCTTGATGTTCCCGCGTGGTGAGTTCAACTGGCACCCGGTCGCCGGCGACGACGGCTTCGCGTCGCGCATCGCACCGGCGCCCTGCACCGCGACAACCGTCGCGACAGCAGCCAACGCCGCCACGACGAGGACCCCTCTCTTGCTCCTCATCTGACCTCCCCTTGTCATTTGACGCAAACCCCTTGCCGCAGACGGCGGGAGCCTACGACATAGCGGGGGGCGATGCGGTTACGAGGCAGGTGACAGCGTGTTACAAGCCGCGCGGCCGCGCGGCCCCGAAGAGCCGGCCCGCCTCGGGGCGCACGAAGCCCATCCGGTCGTACATGAGCTCGAGCGTCGGCTCGGACGTCCGGCGGGCCTTCTCGGCGCCGACGGCGAGCAGCCGCTGCAGCTCGCGCTCGTCGGCACGCAGGGCCTCGAACCGCTCGCGGATCGGCGTCAGGAGCGCGACGACGGACTCGCCGACCGCCTCCTTCAAATCGCCGTAGCCCGTGCCGTTGAACCGGCGCTCGAGCACGTCGATCGGCTCGCCGGTGGCGACGCTCATGATCTCGAGCAGGTTCGAGACACCCGGCTTCGCCGCCGGGTCGTAGCGGATCTCCCGCTCCGAGTCGGTGACGGCGGTCTTGAACTTCTTCCGGATCGCGTCGGCTGTGTCCGCGATGTACACCGCTCCCTGCTCCGACGAGAAGGTGGTCGACATCTTGCTCGTGGGCTCCTGCAGATCCATGATCCGGCCGCCGACCTCCGGGAACTGCCCATCGGGGATCCGAAACGTCTCGCCGTAGCGGAAGTTGAAGCGCTCGGCGACATCGCGGGCGAGCTCCAGGTGCTGCCGCTGGTCGTCGCCGATCGGCACCAGGTCGGTCTGGTAGAGCAGGATGTCCCCGGCCATCAGCACGGGGTACGTGAAAAGCCCCGCAGACACGAAGTCGCCCTTCTCCGACTTGTCCTTGAATTGCGTCATGCGACCCAACTGGCCGTAGCTCGTCACGGCCGAGAGCAGCCACGCCGCCTCGGCGTGCGCGGTCACGTGCGACTGGCAGAAGACGGTCGAGCGCTCCTCGTCGAGGCCGGTCGCGAAGAGCATCGCGGCGAGGTCGAGGGTCGAGCGCCGAAGCTCGGCGGGGTCGTAGTCGACCGTGATCGAGTGCAGGTCGACGATGCAGAAGAACGCATCGCCCGCTTCCTGGGTCTGGACGTACTGTCTGAAGCCGCCGCTGTAGTTCCCGAGCGTCTTCCGGCCGGTCGGCTGGATGCCCGAGAAGACTCGGAGCTTCGTCTGCTGCTCTGTATCGGCGGCGACCATGGGCACATGATTCTGCCTAAGCTTTCGTGATGGCAGTCACCGGCGCACCCGAGCTCCTGATCGTGATGGGAGCCGCGGCCACCACCGACCAGGTCGAGGACGTCGTCGCGCGCCTCGAGGAGGCGGGCTGCGCCGCGCTCGTCACGCCGGGCCGCGAGGCGACGGTGATCGGGGCCATCGGGGAGCGTGAGCTTCTCGCCGCGCTCCCGCTCGAGGGCTACGCGGGCGTCGAGCAGGTGCTGCCGATCCTCAAGCCGTACAAGCTCGTATCGCGCGAGCTCTCGCCGGACCCGACCGTGATCGAGGCCCGCGGCCGGCGCATCGGCGACGGCTACTTCGGCTTCATCGCGGGGCCGTGCACCGTCGAGTCGCGCGAGCAGACGCTCGAGACCGCGCGGTGTGTCTCAGCCGAGGGCGTGACGATGCTCCGCGGCGGTGCGTTCAAGCCACGCACCTCGCCGTACGCGTTCCAGGGCCTCGGCGAGGTCGCCCTCGAGATCCTCGTCGAGGCGCGTGAGGAGACCGGGCTCCCGCTCGTCACCGAGCTCATGGATCCTCGGCACGTCGAGGCGGTCGTCGAGGTCGCCGACGTGATCCAGATCGGCGCCCGGAACATGTCGAACTTCTCGCTCCTCTCGGAGGTCGGCCGCGCGCCGAAGCCCGTCCTGCTCAAGCGCGGGCTCTCGTCGACCGTCGAGGACCTGCTGATGGCCGCGGAGTACATCGTCAAGGAGGGCAACTCCGAGGTGATCCTCTGCGAGCGCGGGATCAAGACGTTCGAGACGGCGACCCGCTTCACCCTCGACATCGGCGCGATTCCCGTGCTGAAGCAGGAGACGCACCTTCCGGTCATCGTCGACCCGTCGCATCCGGCGGGCCGTCGCGACCTCGTGCTCCCGCTCGCGCGCGCCGCGGTCGCGGCCGGCGCCGACGGGATCATCGTCGAGGTGCATCCTCGGCCCGAGGAGGCGCTCTGCGACGCCGCCCAGCAGATCCCGACGTCCGAGTTCGGGGACTTCGCGTCCGAGATCCGCGCGCTCGCGTCGCTCATGGGCCGCGCCATCGGTTGAGGATCGAGCCGGCGACGCAGCTCACCGGCCACGTCGCCGTGCCGGGGGACAAGTCGATCTCGCACCGCGCCGTCCTCCTCGGCGCGATCGGCGAGGGGGAGACCCGTGTCACGGGCTTCGGGCGCTCCGGAGACACCGAGGCGAGCGTCCGGGCGGTGGTCACGCTCGGCGCGGAGGTCGACGAGATCTCCCACGACGAGCTCGTCGTGGCCGGCACCGGCTTGCGTGGGCTCCACGGCGGCACCGTCGACTGTGCGAACTCGGGCACGCTGATGCGGCTTCTCGCCGGGATCGCCGTCGGCCAGCCGGGCGAGACGACGCTGACCGGGGACGAGTCGCTCTCGCAACGGCCGATGGAGCGAATTGCCGATCCGCTTCGTCGAATGGGAGGCAGCCTCTCGACGACCGACGGCCACGCCCCGGTGACGATCGACGGCTCGCGCCCGCTCGCCGGTCTCACGTACGAGCTGCCGGTCGCGAGCGCGCAGGTCAAGTCGGCGGTTCTCCTCGCGGGGCTCTATGCGTCGGACGATTCGACGGTCGTCGAGCCGGCGCCGACCCGCGACCACACCGAGCTCATGCTCGAGGCGGCCGGCGCGAGCGTCCGCCGCGGGCCGACGTCGGTCACGGTGCGGCCGGCGACGTCGCTCCGGCTCGGCGAGGTCGTCGTGCCGGGGGACTTCTCGTCTGCCGCTCCGCTCCTCGTCGCCGCGGCTCTCGTCCCGGGCAGCGACCTGACCGTGCACGACGTCGGCCTGAACCCGCGCCGCACCGGGCTCCTGGACGTGCTCGAGCGCATGGGCGCCCACATCGCGGTCTTCAACCGTCGCCGCGCGGGTCGCGAGCCGATCGGGGACGTCCAGATCGCGTACTCGGAGCTGAACGCGGTGGAGGTTGTGCCTCAGGAGGTGCCGAGCCTCGTCGACGAGCTGCCTCTCGTTGCGCTCCTCGCGTCGCACGCGCGCGGCCGCAGCATCGTTCGCGGCGCCAAGGAGCTGCGCGTCAAGGAGTCGAACCGCATCGAGGCGGTCACCGAGGGGCTGCGCGCCTGCGGCGCGCACATCCGCTCGCGTGAGGACGGCTGGACGATCACGGGCGTCCCCGCGCGGCTGCGCGGCGGCCATGTCGACGCGTACGGGGACCACCGCATCGCGATGCTCGGCGCAGTCGCCGGGCTCGCGTCCAGAGAGGGCGTGGACATCCAGGGCGCCGAGAGCGTCTCTATAAGCTTCCCCGGGTTTTTCGACCTTCTCGACTCCGTGGTGAAGCGATGATCGTGGCGATCGACGGGCCGGCGGGCGCCGGCAAGAGCACTGTGGCGCGCGCGCTCGCCGCGCGGCTCGGCTTCCGCTACCTCGATACCGGCGCCATGTATCGCGCACTCACGTGGCTCGCGATGCAACGGGGCCTCGACCTCGGAGTCGCCGAGAGCCTGGCCGGCCTCGCGCGCGAGGAGCCCGTGACGTTCGACGCCGACGGGCGCGTCTGGATCGCCGGCACCGACGTCACCTCGTCGATCCGCGACACGCGCATCGACCGGATGGTGCCCGTCGTCGCGCGCCACACGCTCGTGCGCGAGGTGATGCGTGAGCGCCAACGGCAGCTCGGTCACGAAGGCGACGTGGTCATCGAAGGCCGCGACATCGGCACCGTCGTCGCACCGCACGCGGAGGTGAAGGTCTATCTCGTCGCCGATCGCGCGGAGCGCGCAAAGCGGCGCATGGCCGACCGTCCGGGGATCGGCCGCGACGCACTCGCCACCGACCTCAGGATTCGCGACGAGAGCGATGCCGCGCGCATGCGGCCGGCGGAGGACGCGCGCGAGATCGACACGACCGACCTCCGCGTCGAGGACGTCGTCGAGCAGATCGAGGCGATCGTCCGCGAACGCACAGCGGTGTGAACCGCGTCGACGCGCTCTGGCCGTTCGGCCGCTGGTCGATGGGGGCGAGCGCCGCAGTCGCCGCGCGCCTGCACATCTACGGGCGAGACCGGATTCCGCAGACGGGCGGCCTCGTGGTCGCGCTCAACCACTTCTCGTGGATCGACGTCCCGCTCTTCGGCTTCGCGAACCCGCGCAACACGTACTTCGTCGCCAAGGTCGAGGCGCACAGGCTGCCGGGCCTCGGACAGTACATCCGCGCGTTCGGGTCGATCCCCGTGCGGCGTGGGGAGTCCGACCGCGAGGCCGTCCGCCGGATGCGCGAGATCGTGCGAGACGGGAACGTGCTCGGCCTCTTCGCCGAGGGCACGCGGCAACGGAGCGGGGAGCCGGGCGAGGTGCAGCCCGGCGCGGCGATGGTCGCGCTCCAGGAGGGCGTGCCGCTCGTCTGCGGCGCGATCGAGGGCTCCGTGGAGTGGCGGCCCGGCAACTTCGCACCGGTGTCGATCGCGTGGGGCGAGCCGATGCGCTTCGAAGGGCTTCCGCGCGGCGCGAAGGGCTACCGCGAGGCGTCGGAGGAGATCCGCCTCGAGTTGCGCCGCCTCTGGGAGTGGCTGCGCGACGTCCACGCGGCCGGCCGGCCGCGGGTCGCGACGCCGCCGCGGGCGCCGGAGCGGCTCCGCGCGGCGGCGACGCTGCCGCGATGAGGATCGCCCGTAGGCCACACGCGGACGAGTCGGCCCTCGTGGCGGCGCTGCGCGCGGGCGACGAGCACGCCTTCATGCAGCTCGTGCAGAAGCACACGCCGGGGATGCGGCGCTTCGCGCTCACGTTCGTCCGGACGCCGGCCGAGGCGGACGAGGTCGTGCAGGAAGCGTGGCTCGGCGTGCTGCGCGGGATCGACCGCTTCGAGGGCCGGTCGTCGCTCAAGACCTGGATCTACCGCATCGTCGCCAACGTCGCGCGGACCCGCGCCGTGCGGGAGGCCCGGAGCGCGCCGTTCTCCTCGTTCGGGGACGACGAAGACGAGCCGTCCGTCGATCCCGAGCGCTTCTTCCCGGCGGGGAACTGGGAGTCACCGCCGGAGCCGTGGCGCGCCGTGCTCGACAGCGAGGCCCGCGAGGTCATCCTGCACGCGATCTCCCGGCTCCCCGACCAGCAGCGTCAGGTGATCGAGCTGCGTGACGTCGAAGGCTGGAGCTCGGAGGAGGTTCGTAACGTTCTCGAGCTTTCCGAGACGAATCAAAGGGTCCTCCTCCACCGGGCGCGCTCCAAGGTCCGCGCGGCACTGGAGGAATACTTTGGAGAGAACCGATGATCGCGCTGCGCAGCAGGAAACCGCTTCTTTGCCGAGAGCTCGTCGAGCTCGTCACCGATTACCTCGAAGGAACGCTCTCGCG